>JBAVPP010000034.1:0-6244 GCA_049693175.1 Gallionella sp.
TCCAGGCGTTCGAACCTATCCTGATCGAAGGTAAGGCGATTCAATTGCATCCGCTGGTCTGTACCGCGTTCAACGCCGACTTCGACGGTGACCAAATGGCGGTACACGTGCCTTTGTCGCTGGAAGCGCAAATGGAGTGTCGCACGTTGTTGCTGGCTTCGAACAACGTGTTGTCACCCGCGAACGGCGAACCGATTATTGTTCCATCGCAAGATATCGTGTTGGGTCTGTACTACATGACGCGTGAAAACGTGGGCGCGAAAGGTGAGGGTTCGATGTTCGCCAACATCGCCGAAGTGTCGCGCGCTTACGAGACTCGCGAAATTGATTTGCAAGCCAAGATTATCGTGCGCCTGAAAGAAATGCACAAAGATGAAAGTGGCGAGTTGCAAGAAAAATTGGTGCGCCACGAAACGACTGTGGGCCGCGCTTTGTTGTCCGAAGTGTTGCCTGCCGGTCTGCCTTTCGCGCTGATCAACAAGTCGCTCAAGAAAAAAGAAATCTCGCGTTTGATTAATGCCAGCTTCCGTCAATGCGGGCTGCGTGACACCGTGATTATGGCGGACAAGCTGATGTATACCGGCTTTACTTACGCGACCCGTTCCGGTATTTCCATCGCACTGGACGACATGCTGGTTCCGCCGCAAAAACATGAGTTGATCGCGACAGCTGAAAAAGAAGTACGCGAAATTTACACGCAATATACTTCCGGTTTGGTGACCGACGGTGAGCGTTATAACAAGGTCGTGGATATTTGGGGACGCACTGCCGACATCGTTGCCAAAGCGATGATGGAGCAGTTGGGCAGCCAACCGGTTATCGATCGTGTGACCAATGAACCGCGCCTCGATGCCAAGGGCAAGGCGGTGATGCAGGAATCGTTCAACGCGATTTACATGATGGCTGACTCCGGCGCGCGCGGTTCGGCGGCGCAAATTCGTCAGCTTGCCGGTATGCGCGGTTTGATGGCGAAACCGGATGGCTCCATTATCGAAACGCCGATCACCGCGAACTTCCGCGAAGGTTTGAACATGTTGCAGTACTTCATCTCCACGCACGGTGCGCGTAAAGGTTTGGCGGACACCGCGCTGAAGACCGCGAACTCCGGTTACCTGACTCGTCGTTTGGTCGATGTGACGCAGGACTTGGTGGTGATTGAAGATGATTGCGGCACAGAACACGGTTCGGCAATGAAGGCTATTGTCGAGGGCGGTGAAGTGATCGAGGCCTTGCGCGAACGTATCTTGGGTCGTGTGGCGAATGCCGATGTGGTCAATCCGGAAACGGGCGAGACCGTGTACGAAGTGGGCACGTTGTTGGATGAGGCGGCGGTCGAACGTATCGAATTGTTGGGCGTGGACGAAGTATTCGTGCGCACACCACTGACTTGCGAAACACGTTTTGGTTTGTGCGCAAAATGCTACGGTCGTGACTTGGGGCGCGGCGGTATGGTGAACACCGGCGAGGCAGTGGGTGTAATTGCTGCGCAGTCCATCGGCGAGCCCGGCACCCAGTTGACCATGCGTACCTTCCACGTCGGCGGTGCGGCTTCGCGTAACGTGGTGGCGAGTCAGATCGAAAGTAAGTCCAACGGTGTGTTGAAGTTCAGCTCCAACATGCGTGTCGTGACGACAGTGCGCGGTGAAGTGATTGTAGTGGCGCGTAGCGCGGAAGTGATTATCGCCGACGACAATGGTCGTGAGCGTGAACGCCATAAAGTGCCTTACGGCGCGATGTTGACTATCAAGCTGGACGGCGCGGTCAAAGCCGGTGCAGTGTTGGCAACATGGGATCCGCATACCCGTCCTATCGTGACGGAATATGCCGGTAAGATCAGCTTCCAGAACGTGGAAGAAGGAGTGACCGTCGCGAAGCAGATCGATGAAGTGACCGGTCTTTCCACACTGGTGGTGATTGATCCTAAGCAACGTGCTGGCACACAGGGTAAGGGCGTGCGTCCTATGGTTCGTTTATACGACGAAGCTGGGCAGGATGTGAAGTTGCATGGTACGGAAACTGCGGTGAGCGTGACTTTCCAAACCGGCTCTATCATTACGGTCGAAGATGGTCAGATGGTCGGTGTGGGTGACGTGTTAGCGCGTATGCCGCAAGAAAGTTCCAAGACGCGCGATATTACCGGTGGTCTGCCGCGTGTGGCGGAATTGTTCGAGGCGCGTATTCCCAAAGATGCCGGTATGTTGGCGGAATGCACGGGTACGGTGTCGTTCGGTAAAGATACCAAGGGTAAGCAGCGTCTGGTTATCACCGACGTGGAAGGCATCGCGCATGAGTTCCTGATACCGAAAGAAAAGCATGTGCTGGCACATGACGGGCAAGTCGTGAATCAGGGTGAAATGATTGTGGACGGCCCGGCTGATCCGCATGATATTTTGCGTTTGCTGGGCGTGGCGCAACTGGCCCGCTACATCACCGACGAAGTTCAGGAAGTGTACCGTTTGCAAGGCGTGAAGATCAGCGACAAGCACATCGAAGTCATCGTGCGTCAAATGTTGCGTCGTGTGCAGATTCTTGATACGGGTGACACGCGTTTCATCACAGGTGAACAAGTCGAGCGTGCGGACATGCTGGTCGAAAACGAACGCATTATCGCTGCGGGTAAGACACCGGCGACGTTTGAGTTCATGTTGCTGGGTATTACCAAGGCTTCTTTGTCCACCGACTCGTTCATTTCTGCCGCATCGTTCCAAGAGACTACACGTGTTCTGACTGAAGCTGCCATCATGGGCAAGAAGGACGATTTGCGTGGGCTGAAAGAGAACGTGATTGTGGGTCGTTTGATTCCAGCCGGTACTGGTTTGGCGTATCACACGACGCGTCGCAGGCAGCGTTTGGGTTTGGATGCAGCAGAAGGTCGTGATTTGCAAATGGGCGATACAGTGGGATCAGGCGAATTGCTTGACAGCACAGTGGTTTCTCAATAGAATTCGCAACCTTTTTCCCGTCGCAGCGGATAGATGTTTAATTCGCTGCGACGTTGTTTTATTTCAACAATTTGTTTTTTAACGAAATTTAGAATTTTTTAGGATGTTTAGATAATGCCAACCATTAATCAGTTGATCCGCAAGCCGCGTGTTGCAATCGTAGAAAAAAGTAAGGTTCCGGCCTTGGAAGGTTCTCCGCAAAAACGCGGTGTTTGTACTCGTGTGTACACCACAACTCCAAAGAAGCCTAACTCTGCGTTGCGTAAAGTGGCTAAGGTTCGTCTGACCAATGGCTTTGAGGTGATTTCCTACATCGGTGGTGAAGGCCATAACTTGCAAGAGCACAGTGTGGTGTTGCTGCGCGGTGGTCGTGTGAAGGATTTGCCGGGTGTGCGTTACCACATGGTGCGCGGTAGTTTGGATACGGCGGGTGTGAAAGATCGTAAACAGGCTCGTTCCAAATACGGTTCTAAGCGCGCCAAGAAAGCCTAACTTAGGTTGGTGTAATTTTTTGCAGTGTGATTTTTAAGTAATTTATTTGAGGTTGATATGCCAAGACGTAGAGAAGTCCCCAAGCGCGATGTTCTGCCTGATCCGAAATTCGGCAATCAGGATTTGTCCAAATTTGTAAATGTGCTGATGACGGCGGGTAAGAAGTCTGTTGCCGAACGTATCCTGTATGGTGCGCTTGAGCAGGTGGGCAAAAAGACTGGTAAGGATGCGATTGAGGTCTTTAATCTGGCGTTGAATAATGCAAAGCCTCAGGTGGAAGTTAAGAGTCGCCGTGTGGGTGGTGCTAACTATCAGGTGCCTGTCGAAGTTCGTCCTTCGCGCCGTATGGCTTTGTCTATGCGTTGGTTGCGTGAAGCGGCGCGTAAGCGTGGTGAAAAATCCATGGGTATGCGTTTGGCGGGTGAATTGATTGATGCTTCCGAAGGTCGTGGTGGCGCAGTTAAGAAGCGTGAAGAAGTGCATCGTATGGCTGAGGCAAACAAAGCCTTCTCGCATTTCCGTTTCTAATTAAATTACATTTAGGTATTTTATCGTGGCTCGTAAAACCCCCATTAACCGTTACCGAAATATCGGTATCAGCGCGCATATTGACGCGGGCAAAACCACTACCACCGAACGTATTCTTTTTTACACCGGTGTGAATCACAAGATTGGCGAAGTGCATGATGGCGCGGCCACGATGGACTGGATGGAGCAAGAGCAGGAGCGTGGTATCACGATTACTTCTGCTGCGACGACCTGTTTCTGGAGTGGGATGGAAAAGAATTTCGAGCAGCATCGTTTCAATATTATTGATACGCCGGGACACGTTGACTTCACTATTGAAGTTGAGCGTTCTATGCGCGTGTTGGACGGTGCGTGCATGGTGTATTGCGCCGTGGGCGGTGTTCAGCCCCAGTCTGAAACGGTGTGGCGGCAAGCGAATAAATACAAAGTGCCGCGTTTGGCATTTGTCAACAAAATGGATCGACAAGGCGCGAACTTCTTCAAGGTTTATGACCAGATGAAAACTCGTCTGCGTGCGAATCCCGTCGCGATGGTTTTGCCTATCGGTGCGGAAGACAATTTTGAAGGTGTGGTTGATCTGGTTAAGATGCGTGCCATCTATTGGGATGAGGCATCTCAGGGCATGAAATTTGACTACCGCGAAATTCCGGCCGGTCTAAAAGATATGGCGATTGAATGGCGCGAAAAAATGGTTGAATCGGCGGCCGAAGCGTCTGAAGATTTGATGAATCGTTATTTGGAAAATGGCGATTTGACCGAAGAGGAAGTGGTGTTGGGTATTCGTACCCGCACGATTGCTTGTGAAATTCAGCCTATGTTGTGCGGTACGGCCTTTAAGAATAAAGGCGTGCAGCGTATGTTGGACGCGGTGATTATGTACTTGCCTTCGCCGGTGGATATTCCCGATGTGACGGGTGAGACTGAAGCGGGCGAACCGGCTAGTCGTAAAGCGGATGACTCGGAAAAATTCTCTGCATTGGCATTTAAGTTGATGACAGATCCGTTTGTGGGTCAGCTGACCTTCGTGCGTGTTTATTCGGGCGTGCTGAAAAAAGGCGATACCGTCTATAACTCGGTTAAGGGTAAAAAAGAGCGTATCGGTCGTATCGTGCAAATGCACGCGAACAATCGCGAAGAAGTGGATGAAATTTTGGCTGGCGACATCGCCGCATGTATTGGTCTGAAAGATGTGACAACGGGTGACTCGTTGGCGGATGTGGATAAGCCAATTATTCTTGAACGTATGATTTTCCCTGAGCCGGTTATTCACGTTGCGGTTGAGCCTAAGACTAAAGCTGACCAAGAAAAAATGGGCTTGGCGTTGGGTCGTTTGGCAGCTGAAGATCCTTCGTTCCGTGTGCGCACTGATGAAGAGTCCGGTCAGACCATCATGTCGGGTATGGGCGAGTTGCATCTGGAAATTCTGGTTGACCGTATGAAGCGTGAATTCGGTGTGGATGCGAACGTCGGTGCGCCTCAAGTGGCGTACCGCGAAGCGATCCGCAAGATGGTTGAAGTCGAAGGCAAGTTCGTTAAGCAGTCTGGTGGTAAAGGTCAGTTTGGTCGCGTGATGTTGAAGATGGAGCCTAACGAAGCGGGCAAAGGTTTTGAATTTATCGACGCGATCAAAGGTGGTTCTGTGCCGCGCGAATTTATTCCTGCGGTGGAAAAGGGTTTGCGCGAAACATTGCCGAACGGCGTGTTGGCAGGCTTCCCGGTGGTCGATGTGAAAGTCACTTTGTTCGACGGTTCATACCATGAAGTCGACTCTAACGAAAACGCCTTTAAGATGGCGGCTTCTATGGGTTTCAAAGATGGTATGCGCAAAGCGAATCCCGTGTTGCTGGAGCCTATGATGTCGGTCGAAGTTGAAACGCCAGAAGATTACGCGGGTACGGTGATGGGTGATTTGTCATCGCGTCGCGGCATGGTTCAGGGTATGGACGATATGATGGGCGGCGGTAAGTCTATCAAGGCAGAGGTGCCATTGGCGGAGATGTTTGGCTATTCCACATCGTTGCGTTCCGCGACTCAAGGTCGCGCAACTTACACCATGGAATTCAAACATTATTCCGAGGCACCGAAGAGCGTCGCCGAAGCGATTATGAGTAAGAAATAATTTAGCAAAATATTTTTAGATTAGAGGGCGAATATTATGGCAAAGAGTAAATTTGAACGCACGAAGCCGCACGTCAACGTCGGAACAATTGGTCACGTGGATCACGGTAAGACCACATTGACGGCAGCGATCACAATGGTATTGTCGAAGAAATTTGGTGGTG
>JBAVPP010000035.1:0-3656 GCA_049693175.1 Gallionella sp.
ACGCGGTGGACGGATGCAGCCCGGTTTCCGCCGAGAGAATTTTCAGGCTCACGTCCTCGTCCTGCGCGGCAATCACATCCAGCAATTGCGAGAGACGGTCGATGACTTGTATGGAATTTGGCGATTCTTTCATTTTTCGTATTGTGAAAACGATTGTGTATTGCGAAATAATACCGCAACCGCTATTGTGCTGACAAATCTTTTTACATCCGCAAAATTTTAAGGAGCAACAGCAATGACGACCACACCAAAATTCTGTGACGGTATTCAACATTTCGGTAAAGCGTGGGAAGGCTATGCCTTGTACGCCAAAACAGCGGTCATCAAAGAAGGGCAGTCCGCAATCAGCGATGCAAAATCTGCGGATGCGGCGTATCAAACTTTGTTGATGGCGGACGCGCTGCGCTATTTGACGCTGCAAGTGTGCGGCTCAAAAGGTTCGGGTCATCCCGGCGGTTTCGCCAGCAGTGCCGAGGCTTATGCGTCGTTGGTGATGCTGGGTCACACCAATATTGTTACGGAAGTTGGACACCACGCGCCGGGTTTTTATAGCGCGATGTTCCTCGACACATCGCTAGAAGCGATGGGCATTTCTACCGTTACCGAAATGATGGCGCGCTTCCGTGAAAAACATGGGCTGCTCGGTCACTTGTCCGGCGCGATTCCCGGTCTGCTCGCCCCCGCTGGCCCGCTGGGTCAAGGTCAACATTTTGCGATGGCAGGCGCGTTGTTGCATCCCGGAAAATTATTTCCGGTGACCATAGGCGACGGCGGCATGGGCGAGCCATATGTGTTGAATTCGATGATGCACTTCAATACGTCTTACCCAAAAGTCACTAACTTTTTGCCTACGCTGATTTGGAACGGTTACAGCCAAGAGCATCACTCTATGGTGTCGCGTTTTACCAATGCCGAAATGATCGCGTATTGGAAAGGTCACGGCTTCAAAGAAGTGGTGCTGGTCGATGCCAAAGAGTTCGACGATACAAATCAAACCAGCGCGTATGCCGACAGTTCATATTTCTCGCATAAACAGCGTCTCGCCTTTGCGGCAGCGGTGTTGGCGGGCGTGGATAAAGCGGCCAAATCCGCGCTGGGCGGCACACTGACTGCCTTTATCATTAAACAAATGAAAGGCACGGGCGTGCATACCGTGGGCGCGAAATCGCATAATTTATATCCGGCAGACAGCTTGGATAAACCGCACATGATAGACGGCTTAAAGCGTAGAGCTTTGCCGCCGGAAGCGTGGGCTTTGGTGCGCGAAAACTTCGTGCGCGCAGGGGGCGGCGCGGCGGCAAAAACGGCGGTGACCGAACACGTATTGGCACTCGCGCCCTTGGGCAAGATGCCGATACACGAATTCGTCAAAGGCGGCTTTTCTGATAAAACTTCTTGGGCCGTGCCAGCAACCGCGATGGGCGCGCTGGTGGCGCACGTTGGCACACAGGATAAACGCTATATCGTGACCAATGCCGACGGTAACGAAGCCTCGGCGATGAAGAACATTAACGATGCGTTGAAGATACGTCACCCGACCGTCGATCCTTTGTACAACCAAGAGCCTGAAGGTCAGGTGTATGAGCCGCTCAACGAAGATGCGTGTGCCGGATTGACTGCGGCGTTGTCGTTGTTCGGTTCGCGTTCCATCTGGTTGTCGTATGAAAGTTTCGCGATTAACGGCTGGCCGATTGTGCAAACCGTGGCACAAGCGATGGCGGAATTGCGTCGTAAAACGCCATCGGTGGTTGCCATGTTTACGGCGGGCGCGCTGGAGCAGGGACGCAATGGTTGGACGCATCAACGCCCCGAAATCGAAAATTATTTCGCCGCACAAATGCGTAACGGCAATACTTATCCGCTGTTTCCGTGCGATGCAAATGCGATACAAGTCGCGTTCGATTACGCCACCAATAGCTTCAATAAATGCATGGTCATCATCGCCTCGAAGAGTCCGCTGCCGATTTACATGAGCGTGGATGAGGCGCAACACGCGATGCAAAATGGCGCGGCTATTATTTACGAAAGCAAGGTGGGCAGCAAAGGCATGGTGGTGTTCGCGGTCACCGGCGATATGGTGTTCCTGCCGGTGTTCGAGGCGAAAGATAAACTCGAAGCGGATGGCTATAAGGTACGCATCGTCGCGGTGGTGAATCCGCGCCGTTTGTATCGCCCGACCGACATCGCGTGGGACACGGTTTCAGAGCCCGACAATGTCTTTATGGATGACGCGCATTTCGACGCGCTGTTCGATGCCGATGTGTTGCTTGCAGTGAGCGGTGGGCCGAGCGCGGTGCTAGAACCTATCCTGTTGCGCACTCGTGCTACCAAGCGCGACACGTTTGCATGGAAGCGCGGCGAGACTACCGCTAGCCCAGCGGAAATCATGGAGTTTAATGGGCTGACGGCGGATGCGATGACGAAGCGTGTGCAGACTTTGCTGGCGTAAGTGAACATCATGGAATCCAAAATTATCGTGTTGGACGACGACCCCACCGGATCGCAGACGGTGCATAGTTGCTTGCTGTTAACGCGCTGGGACGTGGCGACGTTGCGTGAAGCGATGCTGGATGAATCGCCGTTGTTTTTCGTGCTGACCAACACGCGCGGTATGGCGACTGCGGCTGCGGCAGACATCACGCGCGAGGTGTGCCGCAATGTCAAAATTGCGCTGAATGAACTGAAAAAAATTGGACGCGATTTCAATCCGATTATGGTCAGTCGTTCCGATTCGACTTTGCGTGGACATTATCCGGTGGAGACTGATGTGATTGCCGAAGAACTGGGCCCGTTCGATGCGCATTTTTTAGTACCGGCTTTTTTTGAAGGCGGGCGCATCACCCGCGACAGCGTGCATTACTTGCTAGTGAATGGTAAGGAAACGCCGGTGCATGAAACGGAATTCGCGCGTGATTCGGTGTTCGGCTATCGCCATAGTTATTTGCCGGATTATGTCGCGGAAAAAACGCATGGAAAAATTCCGGCGCATGAAGTTGAGCGATTTTTATTGAGCGATGTGCGTGGCGACAGTCTGCCGCGTCTGCTGAAATTGCAAAGCAATGTGTGTGCGGTGGTGGATGCCGAAACGCAAAGCGACCTCAATCATTTTGCCGAGCAATTGCGCGCGGCGGCGGCTCAGGGCAAGCGTTTCCTGTTTCGCAGTGCGGCGAGTTTGCTCACCGCACTGGCGGGGTTGAGTGCGCAAGCCGTTGCCGCGCAAGACATGGCGCGTTATGTGCGCAACGGCAAACCCGGTGCGGTCATCGTCGGTTCGCACGTCAAAAAAACCACGCAGCAACTCGCGCAATTACTCGCGATGCCGGGTGTTACCGCCATCGAAGTGAACGTGGAAAATTTGTTGGAGCAACGCGAGGCTTTGCTCGCCGACATCATTGCGCGTTGCACGGTGAGTCATGCGACAGGCAATACACCGGTGGTGTTTACCAGTCGTGTGGAAAAAATATTTTCCAATCAGACCGAGCGGTTGGCGTTTGGCGATAGCGTCTCGGCATTTTTGATGGACGTGGTGCGCAACTTGCCGACCAGCTTGGGATTCTTGATTAGCAAAGGCGGCATCACCTCGAATGATGTGTTGAGTTCAGGGCTGGCGTTGCGCACCTCGCGTGTGGTCGGGCAGATTTTGCCGGGTTGTTCAG
>JBAVPP010000036.1:0-5019 GCA_049693175.1 Gallionella sp.
CTGTCGAACTGGCTAATCTCTGGATTAAAGAGTGCTCCGCCAAAATCATCAGCATTGAAACCGTGCTCATCAACCTGAATCGCGGCAGCGAAGAGTCCTTGCAATTCGAGGGCGGTGAGAATCGCAACCGGAACACTCAAATCGTCCGTGTCTGGTACGCGGTTTAACTTGAAAAACTGCGGCTGATTATCACACCGGCGTTGATGGTGAAACTGCACGCTGTTTAAGCAGCGCGTAAATCGCCGGTATCACCAGCAGCGTCAAAATCGCCGATGAAATCATGCCGCCCACCATAGGCGCGGCGATGCGGCGCATCACTTCCGAACCTGTGCCGCTGCTCCACAATATCGGCAACAATCCCGCCATAATCGCCACCACCGTCATCATTTTCGGACGCACTCTTTCCACCGCGCCGTGCATGATGGCATCGTGTAAATCGTCGACAGAAGGTTTGCGATTCTCATCTGCACAACGCGTTTGAACTTCAAGCCAAGCATGTTGCAAATATATAATCATCACCACGCCTGTCTCTGCCGCCACGCCCGCCAGCGCGATAAAACCGACTGCCACTGCCACACTCAAGTTGTAATTGAGCAGCCATAACAACCACACGCCACCGACCAGCGCGAATGGCACGGACAACATCACCACCAGCGATTCGGTCACCTTTTTGAAGTTGAGATAGAGCAATAAAAAAATAATCAGTAGCGTGATGGGAATGACGATTTTCATTTTCGCGGCGGCGCGTTCCATATACTCGAATTGCCCGCTCCAAGTGGCGTAATAACCGGGTGGAAATTTCACTTGCGCGTTCACCGCACGGTGCGCTTCATCCACATATGAACCGATGTCGCGTTCGCGTATATCCACATAAATATAGGCGGACAGCAGTGCGTTTTCGGTGCGTATCGACGGCGCGCCTTTGCTGATACTCACTTTGGCTAACTGGCCTAGCGGTATCATTGCACCGCTTTCCGTGGGCACTAAAACTTCACGCGCGATTTGCTCCGGCGTGCCGCGCAATTCACGCGGGTATCGCACACTCACGCCATAGCGTTCCAAGCCTTCCACGGTGGTGGTGACGTTTTCACTGCCCAGCGCGGTAGCAATCACATCTTGCACGTCGCCCATGCTCAAACCATAACGCGCCAACGCTAATCTATCCGGTTCGATGTTGAGATAAAAACCGCCGGTGATACGCTCGGCATAAGCACTGGAAGTCCCCGGAATTTTTTTCACCACCGCTTCAATTTGTTTGGCGAGGCGTTCCATTTCGTCCAGATTTTTACCGAATATTTTGATGCCAACAGGCGTGCGTATGCCCGTGGATAACATATCGATACGTGCCTTAATCGGCATCGTCCAAGAATTCGCCACACCGGGAAATTGCAGAGCTTTATCCATCTCGGCGATGAGTTTGTCGGTGTCTATGCCCGCCCGCCATTGCTCTTGCGGCTTGAGGTTAATCACCGTCTCGAACATTTCCAGCGGCGCGGGATCGGTGGCGGTCTGCGCGCGTCCTGACTTACCGTAAACCGACTCGACTTCGGGAAAACTTTTGATGATTTTATTTTGTGTTTGCAACAACTCCGCCGCCTTGGTCACCGACATGCCGGGCAGCGAAGTCGGCATATAAAGCAATGCGCCTTCATTCAAGGTCGGCATAAATTCGCTGCCTAATTTCAGCGCGGGATAAAGCGTTGCGACGCACACCAAGCCAGCTATCGCCAGCGTGATTTTTTTATGCTGCAACACGGCACGAATCAGCGGTCTATAGCCCGCAATCAGCCAACGGTTAAGCGGATTTTCCGCTTCCGTTTTTATCTTGCCGCGTATAAATAACAACATTAGCACCGGCACTAAAGTCACGGAAAGCAAGGCCGCGCCTGCCATGGCGAAAGTTTTGGTAAAGGCTAGCGGCGCGAACAATCGTCCCTCCTGTGCCTCCAACGTGAACACCGGAAGGAACGAAACGGTGATGATGAGCAGCGAAAAAAATAACGACGGGCCGACTTCTTTGCAGGCGGTCAAAATCGCATCGAAACGCGATTCGCCTTCTTGCAGCCGCTCCAAATGTTTGTGCGCATTTTCTATCATCACAATCGCCGCATCCAACATCGCGCCGATGGCAATCGCGATGCCGCCCAAACTCATAATATTGGAATTGAGATTCAAGAAACGCATGGCGATAAATGCCATTAACACACCTATGGGCAGCATCACGATGGCGACCAGCGCGCTTCTGGCGTGCAGCAGAAAAATCATGCACACCAGCGCGACTATCAAGCCTTCTTCGAATAAAGTTTTCTTGAGCGTAGCGATGGCGCGCTGTATCAATTCAGAACGGTCATACACCGCTTGAATGCTCACGCCATCGGGCAATCCGGGCGTAATTTCCGCGAGCTTATTTTTAATATTTTGGATGACCGCCAGCGCGTTTTCGCCGTAGCGCGCCATGGCAATGCCGGACACCACTTCGCCTTCGCCATTGAGTTCCGCGATGCCGCGCCGCTCGTCCGGGCCGAGTTCAATGCGGGCAATATCGCGCAATAAAACCGGCGTGCCGTTATCCGCTTTCACCACCAGATTGGCGATGTCGCTGATGCCATGCAAATAGCCTCGACCGCGCACCATGTACTCGGTTTCCGCCATCTCCACCACACGCCCGCCGACATCGCGATTGCTGTCTCGTATCACTTGTGAAACTTTGCTCAACGGGATGTTGTAAACGCGCAATTTAACCGGATTGACCGTCACCTGATATTGCTGCACGAATCCGCCTATGCTGGCGACCTCCGCGACACCGTGCGCCTTGGTGAGTTGATAGCGCACATACCAATCTTGCATCGCGCGTAATTGTGCGAGGTTATGTTTTTCGCTCAGCACCGCGTATTGATAAACCCATCCCACGCCGCTGGCATCCGGGCCCAATTGCGGCGCGACATTTTTCGGCAATCGTCCCGCGATACTATTGAGATACTCCAACACCCGCGAACGCGCCCAATAAATATCCGTGCCATCCTCAAAAATCACATACACGAATGACGCGCCGAAAAATGAAAAGCCGCGCACCACCTTGGATTTTGGCACAGCCAGCATCGCCGTGGTGAGCGGATAAGTGACTTGATCTTCCACCACTTGCGGAGCTTGTCCCGCGTATTCGGTATAAACAATCACCTGCACGTCGGACAAATCCGGCAGCGCGTCCAGCGGTGTTTTAAGCAGCGCGTAAATGCCCGCCAGCGTGATAAATAAAGTGGCGAGCAACACCAGAAAACGATTGCGCGCCGACCAGTCAATAATTTTTGCGAGCATGTCAGCGTCCCCCGTGTTGCACTTGCAACCTGGTGATGACCCATTCATCTTTGCCGCGTTCGACAATCTCGAAATCAATATGGCTGCCTGTTGCAATATCGTTCACCAGTGCAGAATTCGCCAATGCAAAATCCATGGTCATGCCCGGCCAACCCAGTGATTTAATCGGCTGATGTTTAATGCTCACCGTGCCATCAGCATTGATAGCCTCCAGCACACCTTGCGCCTGATGTGCGACCACGTTCTCCCCACGCGAGAAAGCTGGGGTGCGGGAGGTATTTTTCAATGTGCTGCTATCTCCATTGAATCCCGCCAAAGCCGCTTTGAGATTGCTCTCGGCATCAATCAAAAAATTCGCCGAGGTCACCACTTGTTCACCTTCGGCAACACCGCTCAAGACTTCGGCGTAATCATCGCCATGTTTTCCCAAAGAGATTGCGCGCGGCTCGAAACGTCCCTCAGCCAAGCGTACCAACACCACTTGTTTTGCACCACCGTCTATCACCGCCGAGCTTGGAATAGCCAGCACTTTATCGGTCTTTCCCAAGCCGATTTGCGCGACTGCGTACATCGCGGGTTTAAGTTTTCCTTGCGCATTTTTTATCACCATGCGCACTTGCACCGTGCGGGTCGCACTATTCAAAGTCGGGTAAATAAAATCGACTTTGCCATCGAAATTTTGATCGGGGTAAGCATCAACATTTAGCTGCGCGCGATTGCCAATTTTCACCTGCGCGATGCTTTGTTCCGGCACGTCCGCGATGATCCACACGCTAGACAAATCGGCAATCTGATACAACACGTCACCCGGCATAAAACGCGAACCCTGCACCGTTTTTTTCTCTAGTACCACGCCGCTCACCGGCGCGCGAAAAGTCACACGCGATTGATTTTTTCCCTGAGTAATTGACGTATCCGCGACATCCCAATTTTTTAGCCGCGCGGCACTGGCATCGGCAAGACGCTGCATACTTTTTTTCGCCTCTTCATCGGCATCCCGCATCGCGCTCAACCCTTGTCTTGCCAGCGCGCCTTCGCGTTGCGCCGAGACCAGCTCCGGACTGTACACCTCAAACAAAGGCTGACCTTTACTCACCATTTGCCCCGTGCTATTCACATAAAGTTTTTCCACCCAACCTTCGAACTTCGGCGCAATGGTGTAAGTATGTTGTTCGTCGATTTCCACGCGTCCATTCACACGCAACGCGCCACTCAATTCGCGCCAACTGACCGCCTCGCTTGTCACGCCCATTTTTTGCACTTTATCCGAGCTAATGTCGACGACATTTTGCGTGTTGAAATCGCCTTCGTACACCGCGACATAAGCCATGCCCATCGCATCTTTTTTGGGTACAGGTGAAGTGTCTGGTAGCCCCATAGGATTGCGGTAGTACAACAGCTTGCGTTCAACTTTTGCCGCGCTATTTAATCCCTGCTCATCGCTTTTTAATCCTGAATTCTGCATCTTGCTTTGAGTACCCAACCAATATCCGCCAGCCGTCATACCCAATATGAGCAATCCGCCCAAGCTCACTTTAACGATGCGGTTCATAACTCTTCCCCCAATAATTTTTCAACGTCGGCTAGCCGTGATTGCGCATCCAATTGCGCTTTCAATTGCTGTTGCCGCACTTGCAATATCTGTCGCTGCGCAGACATCAGTGTGGCGAAATCAATTTTTCCGTTCTCGTAACCGGACAAGGC
>JBAVPP010000037.1:0-3892 GCA_049693175.1 Gallionella sp.
GTGTAATCGTGGCGATGTGGCTGCTAAATCGCCAGCGCAAATTATTGGCTGTGATATTGTTGGCGTTCAGTTCACTACTGTGTGTTCAGCTCGCCATGACAGGCTACAACACCATCGCCAACGAGCGTTCCGCGAAACACATCGCCACCGCAATCAAAAATTATGTGCAACCGGAGACGGTGTTTTATTCGGTGTTGGATTACGAGCAAACGCTGGCGTTTTATCTCAAACACACTTTTGTTTTGGTGCAGTACGAAGATGAAATGGATTTTGGTATCAGGCAAGAGCCGTACAAAGTGGTGCCGACCTTGGGCGATTTTCCCGCCGCGTGGAATAAACAAACACAGGCTTTGGCGATCATGCCCGCGCAGGTCTATCCGGAAGTTCAACAATTGGGAATCAACATGCAAATCATTTATCAAGACTCGCAATATATTGTGGTGAAAAAACCATGAATCTAGTCAGTTTTGCACTTATTTTTACCGGCGTGATGCTTAATGCCGCCGCGCAAATTTTGATGAAGGCGGGTACGAATGCCATCGGACATTTTGAATTCAGTGCCGCCAATATTTTACCGATAGGCTTAAAACTCGCCACCGAATGGCACATCATTGTCGCGCTGATGTGTTACGTGGTGAGCGTGGTAGTTTGGATTTTGGCTTTGTCCCGCGTGCCAGTCAGCATCGCTTTTCCCATGCTATCTATGGCTTACGTGGTGAATGCCATAGCCGCATGGTATTTGCTGGGTGAAGATTTTAGTCCCACTAAATTAGCGGGCATGGGCGTGATTATTTTTGGCGTGATTATTATTTCGCGCGCCTAAACCAAGTAATTTTTTGTCCACGAACGACACGAAAAATTCTAAAAGCAGTTTGGTTTTTATTTCGTGCTTTTCGTGGGCCACGTTTTTGAATTTTATAAGGTGCTTGTATGAATACTTTTTTACCCTTTTCTAAACCCACTATAGACGAAGCGACGATTGCGGCGGTGGGTGAGGTGTTGCGTTCGGGCTGGATTACCAGCGGCCCAAAAGTTGCGGAGTTTGAAAAACAACTCTCGGCGTATTTCGGCGGACGACCCGTGCGCACGTTTAACTCCGGCACTTGCACTATGGAAATCGCTTTGCGCATCGCGGGAATCGGTGCGGGCGATGAGGTTATTACCACGCCGATTTCGTGGGTGGCGACGGCGAACGTCATTCTTGAAGTCGGCGCGACTCCGGTGTTTGCCGACATCGATCCGGTCACGCGCAACATTGATTTGGACAAAGTGGAAGCGGCGATTACGGCAAAAACTCGCGCCATTATTCCGGTGTATCTGGCGGGCAAACCCTTGGATATGGATAGGTTGTACGCCATCGCGGCGAAACACAAATTGCGCGTTATTGAAGATGCGGCGCAAGCCATCGCTTCGTCTTGGCAGGGTAAACCTATCGGCTCGTTTGGCGATTTCGTATCTTTCAGTTTTCAGGCGAACAAAAACATCACCACATCCGAAGGCGGTTGCTTAGTTTTGAACAATGAAGCCGAGGCGATGCTGGCGGAAAAATATCGGCTGCAAGGCGTGTCGCGCAGCGGTTGGGATGGCATAGACGTGGATGTGTTGGGTGGTAAATACAATATGACCGACATCGCCGCCGCAATCGGTCTGGGACAGTTTGCGCAACTGGAAAAAATCACCGCGCACCGCCGCAAACTCGCGCAACATTATTTCAATGTTTTGGGGACAGACTTCGAAGCCAAGACTGGCGCGATTTTGCCGCCGCAAGATTTCGAGAATACCAATTGGCATTTATTCCAGTTAGAACTTCCTGCGCGTATGAGCCGCCCGGAATTTATGGCGCGCATGAAGGAACACAATGTTGGTGTGGGTTTTCATTACGCGCCGATACATTTGTTTACCATGTATCGCGAACGTGGATTTAAGGAAGGAATGTTTCCGATTGCGGAGCGTGTCGGCAAGCAGATTGTTTCCTTGCCGATGTTTTACGCACTGACTGAAACCGATGTGGAACGCGTGTGCGTTGCGCTGAACATCGTGTTGGGCGGTTAATCGTGCAGGAGCAACGTCAGTTGTTTGTTCGCCGATTGCAGCTTCTTAAATAACGCGAGCAACAATGCTTTGTCCAAAAATATACGTGCCGGGTCGGTGATAGAGTCAATTTCGGTGGGCCCCATTTCCACCGCGATGACTTCGCTTTCCGCGATGACTGTCGCGGAACGGGTGGGAGCTTCTCTGGTGAAAAACGCGCTTTCCCCCAAACATTCCCCGCTTTGTATACGGCCGATTTTTTTATGATTGATTTGCACAGAGGCGGTGCCAAAAATCAGCACATAAAATGGGCGCAGGATGTCTTGTTCGGTGGCAATTTTCGCGCCTGCATGAAAAGTGACGATACGCGTTTTCTCGACGATTTCAGATAGAAATTCGCTCGGCACCGGGTCGAAGAAAGAACACCCGCGTATCTGGTTGAAACGATCAGACGCGGCATCCTCTAGTCGCTTGGTGAAGCTACTCAAGCTACTCAAAATATCGTCGTTTATCTTGTCGAACTCATTCATTTCTCAGGCTCCGGTGCGTTTACGCGTGATACATTTTTTGAAAATGTACAAGAAAAAGCTGAATCGCTGGCGGAGTATATAATATCCCCCGCAAAAAAGTCAGGGTGCTTGTGTTATCGAAGGCACGATTAAATTTTGTGAACGCCGCCTCGTCGGCTAGAATGCCGACCCTATGAATACCGTACAACTTTCCGTCATCATTCCGGTTTATAACGAAGAACAAGGCTTGCAGACTTTGTTCGATAGATTGTATCCGGCACTCGATAAGCTCAACATTTCTTACGAAATCGTTTTCATTAACGATGGTAGTCGTGACCGTTCGCCCGCCATTTTGCGCACGCAATTCCAGAAGCGTCCCGATGTCACTCGCGTGATTTTATTCAACGGCAATTTTGGTCAGCACATGGCGATTATGGCGGGCTTTGAACATTGTCGCGGCCAGCGCATTGTCACGCTGGATGCGGATTTGCAAAACCCACCCGAAGACACGCATTTGCTGCTGGCTAAAATGGACGAGGGACACGATTACGTTGGCTCGATACGCCGTCAGCGCAGCGATAGCTGGTGGCGGCATGTCGCCTCGCGCGCCATGAACGGTCTGCGCGAAAAAATCACGCGCATCAAGATGACCGATCAAGGTTGTATGTTTCGCGCCTACGACCGCAACATTATCGATGCCATCAATTCTTGCCAGGAGGTCAGCACCTTTATACCCGCGCTGGCGTATAGTTTCGCGCACAACCCCGCTGAAGTGGTGGTTGGGCATGAGGAACGCGCGGCGGGTGAATCCAAGTATTCGATGTACAGTTTGATACGCCTGAACTTCGATTTGATGACCAGTTTTTCGCTGATTCCTTTGCAAATATTTTCCATGTTGGGGATGCTGATCTCGATGTTCTCCGGCCTGTTCTTCGTGTTCTTGGTGATACGACGATTGATCGTCGGTCCGGAAGCGGAAGGTTTGTTCACGCTGTTCGCGCTAATGTTTTTCCTAATCGGAATCACGCTGTTCGGCATAGGATTGTTGGGTGAATATGTGGGACGTATTTACCAGCAAGTGCGCCATAGACCGCGCTATTTGCTGGACGCGATATTGGAGAAACAGGATTTGGGCGTTGGGATTGAGGATTTAGTTAAAAGCAGAGTGGCGGACGCGCTATGAGTCATGCGCAAGCAAATGCGGGTGCGGCGGTTTTTCCTAAATCCTCAATCCTAAATCCCCAATCCTCTGCTGTCGTTTTCGCCTATCACAATGTCGGCGTGCTTTGTCTGTCGGTGTTGCTGGCACACGGTGTGGATGTGGCTTTGGTGGTCACGCATCAGGACAATCC
>JBAVPP010000038.1:0-2239 GCA_049693175.1 Gallionella sp.
GGCTACCTGGGCATGACCCCGGTGCAGGCGGCCAGCCTGCCGCTGGCACTGGCCGGCACCGATCTGATCGTGCAGGCCCAGACCGGCAGCGGCAAGACCGCGGCGTTCGCGCTGGCGCTGCTGGCGAACCTGAAGCTGATCGATGCGACCCGGCCGTTCGCGGTCCAGGCGCTGGTGCTGTGCCCGACCCGCGAGCTGGCCGACCAGGTCACGAACGAGATCCGGCGCCTGGCGCGCAGCGAAGACAACATCAAGACCTTGACGCTGTGCGGGGGTGTGCCGCTACGCAACCAGCAGGCCAGCCTAGAGCACGGCGCGCACATCGTGGTGGGCACGCCGGGGCGCATCATCGACCACCTCGAGCGCGGCGCGTTGAAGCTCGACGCGCTGAACACGCTGGTGTTCGACGAAGCCGATCGCATGCTCGACATGGGTTTCTTCGACGACATCGCCAAGATCGCCAACCAGTGCCCCCGGCAGCGCCAGACCTTGCTGTTCTCGGCCACCTACCCCGAAGGCATCGTCAAGTTGAGCCAGCAGTTCCTGCGCTCGCCCAAGGAAGTGAAGGTGCGCGCGCAGGTCGATGCGGCGCAGATCGAGCAGCGCTTCTACGAGGTTCGCGAAGACGAGCGTCTGCATGCCGTCTCGCTGCTGCTGCAGCACTTCCGACCGGTCAGCACGCTGGCGTTTTGCAACACCAAGCAGCAATGCCGCGACCTGGCCGAGGTGCTGCAGGCCCAGGGCTTCGAGGCGCTGGCGCTGCACGGCGAACTCGAGCAACGCGAGCGCGACCAGGTGCTGGTGCAGTTCGCCAACCGCAGCTGCTCGGTGCTGGTGGCCACCGACGTGGCCGCACGTGGCCTGGACATCGCGCAACTCGAAGCGGTGATCAACGTCGACACCACCCCCGACCCGCAGTTGCACATCCACCGCATCGGCCGCACCGGCCGCGCCGACGCCAAGGGGCTGGCGCTGAGCCTGGCGAGCCTGGACGAAATGGGCAGCGTCGGCAAGATCGAGCTGGTGCAGGGCGGCGAGGTGCAGTGGTACCCGCTGGCCGAGCTCACGCCCGCACCCGGCGGAGCGCTGCGCCCGCCGATGGTGACGCTGCAGATCGTCGGCGGGCGCAAGGAGAAGATCCGCGCCGGCGACGTGCCGGGTGCGCTCACCGGCGACGCAGGCTTCAGCGCAGCGCAGGTCGGCAAGATCAACGTCAACGAGTTCTCGACCTATGTGGCGGTGGACCGCCAGATTGCCGACCAGGCGCTGAAGCGGCTGTCGGCCGGCACCGTCAAGGGCAAGCGGGTCAAGGTGCGCTTTTTGCAGGAGTCGTGATGCCGCTCCGGTGAATAGGCGCCGCACTCCAGATTCAGCGCGGGCCGACCGATATCATCGGCCCCCACCGGCGCGCCCACTACGAATTGGCTGGCGCGCCTGCCCCTTGTTGCGGAGTCATGCATGTTCGACTACATCGTCATCGGCGGCGGCTCGGCCGGCTGCGTGCTCGCCGCGCGGCTGAGCGAAGACCGCAACGTCAAGGTCTGCCTGCTCGAGGCCGGCCCTGCCGACACGAGCGTGCTGATCCACTGCCCCGCGGGCCTGGCGTTGATGGCCAAGAGCGGGCAGGCCAGTTGGTGCTTCGAGACCGTGCCGCAGCCTGGCCTGAACGGGCGCCGCGGCTACCAGCCGCGCGGCAAGGTGCTCGGTGGTTCGAGTTCGATCAACGCGATGATCTACCTGCGCGGCCCGCGCGCCGACTACGACCGCTGGGCCGCCGAGGGCAACGCCGGTTGGGGCTTCGACGACCTGCTGCCGTACTTCAAGCGCAGCGAACACAACGAGCGCGGCGCCGATGCGCTGCACGGCGCCGACGGCCCGCTCAACGTGATGGACCTGCGCAGCCCGAACCGTTTCGGGCCGGTGTTCGTCGAAGCGGCGCGCCAGGCCGGCTACCCGAAGAACGTCGACTTCAACGGCCCCACGCAAGAGGGTGTGGGCCTGTACCAGGTCACCCACAAGAACGGCGAGCGCTGCAGCGCCGCCAAGGCGTATCTCACGCCGAACCTCGGGCGCGCGAACCTGCAGGTGATGACGGGCGCGCACACGACCCGCATCCTGATGGAAGGCCGGCGCGCGGTCGGCGTCGAGGTGCGCGTCGGTGGCGCAATTCAGCAACTGAAGGCGGGCCGCGAGGTGCTGCTGTGCGCCGGGGCGCTGCAGTCGCCGCAGATCCTGATGC
>JBAVPP010000039.1:0-1860 GCA_049693175.1 Gallionella sp.
GCCGATTGTAGATCAAATCAATTTTCACCTCGCCCACATACAAGCCGTCATCGCGTGCTTGCAAGTCGGCGGGATCAACAATAAAAACCTCGATGCCGTCGCGTTCCAAGCAATTTTTTGCCAACAAAAATTCGGGATAAAGATATTGCTCCTGCGGTGACTCATCGACGATGGCGATAGTGTTCAGCGGCGCATCACCACGCGCTAATCGCCACTCGTTGCGAAACATGGCATTGAAACTCTGCCACAAATTTTCATCCGCCAACGCCTTACCGGGTAAGCCAGTCTCGCACTGACTGTCTATCAACACCGCATTGAAAAACGCGCCGCCCGCATTGGTGTTGATTTCGATCAGATGCGCACCGTCGTTGTTGAGATGAAAGTCGTAACCGTAGAAAACGCCGAGAGCAGCGGGCTTATCGCCATTCATTTCGTCATTCCGACGCTGCGCAACCGCCTCAGCTGCATCTATCACCGCCTGCATTTGCGCTAATTCAGCGGTGCTAATGCACAACGCGACATCGGCAAACAAATGATCGTGCCGCTCCGACAGCGCGCTAGAAAACGCACCACCTTGCTCAACCAAAGCTAGATTTAATGCGTCGCGATTGATCGCCGCGACTGGCGTTTTTGTATCACTCAAAACTCAACGGCCCCGTACTAAAAATATTCACTTCACACCCAACAAATCTTTTTTCAATTCCGACTGCACGGGCTTATCGCCCAACCAAATTTTCAGCAAAGCGCGGTAAAAATCCGCGCCCTCCACCACACCACGCACCGTTCCGTTGATAGTCACTTTCGTACCCGTACCCGGCACGTAGTCGAGCAAAATTACATCGCCCGGTGTCACACCCGGCATTGCCTCCAACACCGCGTAGAATTTTTTGAGACGCGTATCCAGCAGCACCAACTCCGCCGCACTGTTATTGTCATCAATCGCATCTTTCATAGCATTGAGCAGACGCGATGATTTCATGCCGTACAACATGCGCAGCATCACGCGCTTGTTTCCAGCATCCGCCAGCACCTCTTCCGCCTTATTGGTTTGCTTTTCCAAATACAAAGCGGCGATATACACATCAATAATGATTTTGACGCGCACGCCCGCGCCATTCAGTTGCAACTTGCTATCGCCCAACTGCGCCGTCTCCGCGATGGTGATGTCCGCCACCTCGCGCGCACTGACATTTAAACTCAATAACAGCGCGGCTAAAAACAATAATATTTTTTTCATTTTTTACCTCTCAAAATGCGAACACTGAAAACCGTAGCGAGCATCGTCAGGACAAGGCGCGAGGCGGCGAAAAACCGGAATGTGCAAACAGCCTCGCTACACGACCCCGGATTTGCTACCGAGCAACGCAGTCATGGCGATGCGCAGTAGGTTTTTACAAGGCCTCAAAAATTCCCGCCGCACCCATGCCCGTCCCTATGCACATGGTCACCATGCCGTATTTTTGTTTATTGCGGCGCAGCCCATGCAACAGCGTCGCGGTGCGTATCGCGCCGGTCGCGCCCAGTGGATGACCGAGTGCGATCGCGCCCCCCAGCGGGTTGACTTTTGTTCTATCCAATTCGATGTCTTGTATCACCGCCAAGGACTGCGCGGCAAAGGCTTCGTTGAGTTCTATCCAGTCCATTTGATCCAGGCTCAGCCCCGCTTGTTTCAACACGCGCGGAATCGCTTCTTTCGGGCCTATGCCCATGATTTCCGGTGGCACACCCGCCACGCTGTAGCTGATAAATTTTCCGATCGGCGTGAGGTTATAACGCTTCAATGCCGCCTCGGAACACAGTAACACCGCACCCGCGCCATCCGACATTTGCGAACTGTTGCCCGCCGTCACCTAACCATGT
>JBAVPP010000040.1:0-4277 GCA_049693175.1 Gallionella sp.
CCGTAAGGACACGCCTGCACACAATATTGGCAGCCGATGCAATAGGTCGTGTCTATCAACACCGGGCCGTCTTTGGATTTGAAGGTCGCGCCTGTCGGACAAACTTGCACGCATGATGGATGCTCGAATTGGTTGCATAACTTGGGCACAAAAAACGCCTTGTCGACTTTGACATCTTTGTAGCGGTTATCAAAACGAAACTTGGTTTCCGAACCGGTGTTGGCGATATTTTTTGGATCGGCCTGACTGTCGACGATAGCGGAATTGGTGCCTTCCAAATACACATAGCGTTCCACCCAAGTGCGGTAGTGATTCGCGTCCATTTGCACACTGTTTTCCATTTTGCAGGCTTCCATGCAGCGCAAGCAACCTATACAGCGCGTGGTATCCACGCCCATCGCCCATTGATGGTCGTTCCAGTTATACGCGGGTATTTTGGGCGGATTACTCACTGCCTCATCAAACTGCTTATCGTTCTGCTGGAACGCATGTTTGCTACTTTTTTCCGAGGCCGAACCCAGCGCGTTGCCTGCCGCCACCAAAGCACCGGCGCATGCCACGCCCTTGCCAAATAGACCTAAAAATCCTCGACGGTTTAATTTCCCATCCTCAACATTGACATCGGTATCTTGAGTAGTCATTTTTCCCTCACTCGGTAATTGAATCATTTGCAACTCGCGCTGGCGAAATAGGCCGACAGACTTTCTATGTCGGTATCGGACAATCCTTTGGCTACGCTGGACATTACGGGATGCGTCCTGCTGTCGTCTTTGAACGATTTGAGCGCGTTCGCCAAATAGTCGGCATTTTGTCCTGCCAGATTCGGCCATATCTGACTGGGACTGATGCCGGCCAAGCCCGCAACACGAAGCCCGCCCGAGCTATGACATGCGGCGCAACCCGCCGCTGCTGCTTTGGCTTTGCCCAGTTCCGCCTTGGCTGGGTCGCCACCCGTCACGGCACAACTGGATTTGGAAAAGTACGCGGCGACATTGCGCATATCCGCATCGCTCAGACCCGCCGCCATGCCGCTCATCATGTCGTTCTTGCGCGTAACTGATTTGAATCCCTGTAGCGAACCAAGCAAATAGCCCGCATGTTGCCCCGCCAGATTTGGCCAGATGGGATTGGTACTCATGCCCGCATTGCCATGACATGCAGCACACGCTGCCGCCACCACTTTGCCCGCACCCGCATCGCCACTCTTGGCTTGGGCTTCGACAGGCATGGCTTTGCCGGTCTTGGGATCGACGGGCGGTCTGGGCAAATCGGCAAAATTTATTCTGGGTGAATGGGGATTATGGCAAGTGGTACACAACTCCTTGCCGCTATGCCCGTCAACCGCGACTTGCTTTTGCTCAGTGGGACGCGCCTCCAATTTTTCATGGCAATTCAGGCACAATCCGCGCATCTCTTCAGGACTCAACAGCAGATTTCTGCCCGGCACATTGGCTGGATGCACTTTGCGTTCGAGATGCGTAATCGAAGTCACTTTATCTTCGATAGAAAGCGGCATGGCTTCTTTGGATGGATGGTTGCCAGCCGGTCCGGTGTGGCAAACTTCGCAACCCGGGCCATACTTCACGACCACGTCTTGTACCGCGCCGCTCTTAGTCGCTTTGCGATGTATGCCGGCCGTCCATTCTTCATACACCTCTTTGTGGCAGGATTGGCAAGCTGCCGAACCTTGTAATTTCGGGACTTTGGAAGCAATTTCCGCCACCGCATCCCCACGGTAATGACCGTACTGATAAAACGATGCGGGGACGAGCAGATGCTTTGCGGTGAACGCCACCACCACTATCAAGGCAATCAAAATCAGCAAACGTGCAATGTGCTTAGGCATGACTACTCCACAATTTCTGTTGTAAACCAAGTGCGCACCGTGAGGTCAATCCAAGTGCTGAAAATGCGCGCGCCTCGAAATTAAAAATCGAAGCGGGTGCGTGTATTGGGGGGGGAATTTTGCAACTGAATGAGCGGCGAATCATTGAATCGGATTCAACACTCGCGTCTTTGAAAGAATTAAACACAAGCTCCTGAACAACGCCACCCAGCAGCTTTTGAATTGCTGCCTGCACGCGACCTTCGGTTTGTAAACGCTGAACCACTTAAGCATTTCCTGTTTAACTTTGTGCTGATATTACGCCTCTATTTTTGATACTTACACCCCCGATTCCAGTCAAGTTTTATTGTTACAACGTTATTGGAAAGCGCGCTCAGAATTCCATCGGGTCTATGTCCAGAGAGCATCGCAACTTGTTTTGCATCAACGCGTCGAGAGCGGACTGCCATGCACACAAGAAATTTTGCAGCGCGCGACGCGAGTCCGCTTGGACTAACAATTGCGCGCGAATATGATTGGCGCGACGCGCCAAAGCGGCAGGCACAACGCCCAGCACTTCGACCTCGTGTTGTAGCGCAATGGCAGCGGCGCGCGCTTGGTTGAGGTAGGCATACACCTCGCTCTCCACCTTGCCCTCGGCGCGCAACATGGCCTGAAACATGAAGGGCGGAAAGCCCGCCATCTGCCGTTCCGCCAATTGCGTGGCGGCGAAACCGTTGAAGTCATGCGCCTGTAAAGCGCGATACAAAGGATGATCGGGAAACTCGGTTTGGATAATCACTTCGCCCGCTTTGTCGGCGCGCCCGGCACGTCCCGACACTTGCACCAATTGCGCGTAGAGTTTTTCGGCGGCGCGAAAATCGCTGCTGTATAACGCGCTGTCTGGATTGAGTACGCCGACCAAAGTCAGTTCCGGAAAATCATGTCCCTTCGCCAGCATTTGCGTGCCGATTAGAATGTCAACTTGGTTTGCATGAATCTGTTCGCGCATTTTTTGCCAAGCGCGTTTGTTGCGCGTGCTGTCTCTGTCCACACGCAAAATACGCGCGTCGGGAAAACGTTCCTGCAAAATTTCCTCGACGCGCTGTGTGCCGCTGCCCAGCGGATGCAACTCGGCGTTGCCGCAAGTTGGACAATGTTGCGGCACGCGGATTTGGTAGCCGCAATGATGACAGCGCAGACGTTGATCTTTGAGATGCAACACCATTTTGCCCGCACAATTTTTGCAATCCGACAACCAGCCGCAACCGCCACAAATCATCACCGGCGCGTAACCGCGTCGATTGATGAACACCAGACTTTGTTCTTTGCGTGCGATGCGCTGCGCGATTTCGCGCAACAGATTTTCGCTGACACCTTGGTGCATGGTGGTTTGCTTGATATGGACGCAGCGCACCGTCGGCAGTTGTGCCGCGACCGCCGCGCGTTGGGAGAGCGCGAGCATTTTGTAGCGTCCGCTTTGCGCGTTGTGATAACTCTCCAGCGAGGGTGTGGCGGAACCCAGCACGATAGGCACGCCACGCTGGCTGGCACGAAATATTGCCACATCGCGCGCCGAATAACGCAACCCGTCTTGTTGTTTGAACGAGCTGTCGTGTTCCTCATCGACGATGATGAGCGCGAGTTGCGGCAGCTCGGCGAACACCGACAGCCGCGTGCCCAACACGATGCGCGCCTGTCCATTTTGCGCCTGTTGCCAATTTTCCAGCCGCGCTTTTTCGCTCAAGCCACTATGCAAACTGGTGAGCGGCACATCGGGAAAACGGCTGTGAAAATATTGCTCCAACTGCGGCGTGAGATTGATTTCGGGCACCAGCAACAACACCTGCCCGCTCGACTGCAAGATGTGATGCATGAGATGCACATACACCTCGGTTTTGCCGCTGCCGGTGATGCCGTGCAACAAAAAACAGCCATAGCCTTTGCGCTGCGTGACCGTATCCACCGCCGCTTGCTGCTCAGTCGTTAAGGTGTGCGCGTTGTTAAACACATACAAATTATTCCCTCCCCTTGTTAGGGGGAGGGCTAGGGTGGGGGAGGTAAATTCAAACGCTTCCACCCAACCTTCGCTCACCAACAATTTCAACGCCGCACTTGCCGTCGTCGCCAGCGTTTTCAATTCTGCCAACGTCGCCACACCTGCTGTGAGGCGTTGCAAAATGCGCAGTTGCACCGCTTTACGTTTGGGGAATTCTGCCAAACCCAACGCCGCCCCGCTCGCGCTCAAGCGATAACTCACGATGGGTTTTACGACGATAGGTTCATCCGAACGCAAACGCGTCGGCAACGCCGACAACACCGTCTGACCGATGGGATAACGGTAATACTCACTGCAAAAATTTAACAGCCGCAGTAATTCTGCCGACAAAGGCGGGCAATCGTTCAAAGTGCGCATGATGGGTTTAATTTTTGTCGCATCCATGTCCGAATG
>JBAVPP010000041.1:0-3520 GCA_049693175.1 Gallionella sp.
GCGTTGGAAGACTTTGAAATACGCCTCGAAAGTATTGCGATACCAACTGCCCAACACCAGCCACAAACGATTCTCCAGAAATTGCGGGAGTTCCAACGCGGAAAAATATTCGCGCGACAATTTGCGCCGGTAAGCATATGAGGCCTCGTCCAATAAACGGGCGACCGCGAATTGATGCTCCAATTTGAAATCTGTATTATTTGCGACAGATTCCATCCAATCTGATAATTCCATCAGGGACTTGAAAGGATCGTGTTTGGGCAAATCGTTGATGAGCCCCTGTGCGATTTTCAAATCCGCCATCGGGTGATCTGTTTTTTTACCGAACAATTTTGCTAGCATGACTAAGTCTCAATATTGATTAGTGGTACATGGGTTATATTGTTATGGACGCATCTAAGCACAAAATCATCATTTCGACTATGGGTCTAATGGCTCAACAAAGGTCTATGTAATTGCTACCCTGGCTAAATACTGGCACGCCTTTCCCCGCTTTGCGGCAAGCCATGCGCGAGCCTAACGGGCTGCTTGCGGCAGGCGCGGATTTGTCGCCACAACGCATCTTGACCGCATATCGCACCGGAATATTTCCCTGGTTTAATGCGGGCGAACCCATACTGTGGTGGAGTCCCGACCCGCGCATGGTGCTTTTTCCGGGCGAATTTAAGTTGTCGCGCTCGCTGGCAAAATTCATGCGCCAGCATAAATTTGAAGTTCGTTTCGACACGCAATTCGAACCCGTGATGCGCGCTTGCGCCGCACCGCGAGCCGGACAGTCTGGCACTTGGATACATGAAAATATGATCGCGGCGTATATCGAGCTACACAAGCGCGGCGATGCGCATTCCATCGAAGTTTGGCATCACGGAATGCTGGTTGGCGGGCTGTATGGCATCGCGCTGGGACGCATGTTTTTCGGCGAATCCATGTTCAGCGCGATACCCAACGGCTCGAAGATTGCACTCGCCTGTCTTGCACGACAATTGCACCGCTGGAACTTTGGCTTGATTGATTGCCAGATGTACACGCCGCATCTCGCCTCGCTGGGTGCGCGTCAAATTCCACGCGATGAATTCATTGCAAAACTAAAAGACTTGGTAAACTGTGCGCCGATTTCTCACTGGCATTTCGATCCCGATATTTTTCCATGAGTCAGTTAAACGACATTCCGCTGGCGACGCTGCATTTTTATGTGACCGCACCCTATACGTGCAGCTATTTGCCCGACCTGCTGGCACGCTCGCAAGTCGCCGCGCCAAATTTGCTGATTACGCCGCCGGTCTATTCGGAACTGGTGCAACACGGTTTCCGCCGCAGCGGCACTTACACCTATAGACCGCGTTGTGACACTTGTCAGGCGTGTATTCCTTTGCGTGTCGCGGCGCGGGAGTTCACCCGTTCGCGTTCGCAACGCCGCGCCTGGAAACAACATGAAGGGTTGTGCGCCAGTCTGCACGATTTGCAGGATCAGCCGGAATATTATGAGCTGTATCAACGCTATCAAACCGCGCGCCACAAGAACGGCGGCATGGACAACGATGACTACGAGTCTTACCAGAGTTTTTTGCTGAATAGCAATGTCGACAGTATGCTGGTCGAATTCCGTGACGCGGACTCGGATGGCGCGCCGGGAAAATTGCGCATGGTCAGCGTCATTGATTTGCTGCACGACGGTATCTCATCGGTCTATACCTTTTTCGATCCCGACCTCGAACACAGCAGTTTCGGCGTGTACAACGTGCTTTGGCAAATTGACTTATGCCGCCAATTAAAACTCGACTATGTTTATCTCGGTTACTGGATAAAAGACAGCCAAAAAATGTCCTACAAGACCCAATATCAACCCGCGCAAGGCCTGATAGACGGTTCCTGGCAAGCACTCAAAAAATAATCCCCGCCATGAAAATCCGTCTATTTATTTTTATCACCGCCGTGTTGTTATTACCTGCCGCCGGCTTGTTTTTGAGCGGTGCGGAATGGGCGGATTTGGAAGCCCGCGCGCTCGGCGGCGACGATGCCATCATCAATCCGCCCTCCACGTTGCTCACCACGCTGATGATGTTCGGCTACATTATTTTTGTAAATCATCTGAACAAATTAGTCACCGGCAATCGGCCGTTCAAAGACCAGCTTCCCTATCTCAAACGGGTAGGCGCGGCGGGCGCGATATTGTGCTGGTTGCTCGCCTATCTCAATCTTTTCGTTGCGAGTTGGACAACACAACCGGGCAACCCGCTGTTGCAAGCCCTGCTCTACACCCCGCTGTTCGCCTTGCTTGCACCCGCCGTACTTTGCACACGCGCCTTCATCTCCGCGTTGCCCAATGTGTTGAAGTCCATGAGTTCACGTCACACGTTCACACCGCCCACCGCCGACAAACTGGCGTACACACTGATTCCCTTATCCGCACTAGGCTTGATAGGCGGCGCGGTGTGGCCGACCCGGCTCGATTTGCTGTTATGGACTGCCCCATTGTTGCTGCTAGTCACCTTGCAATTACTGTGGCATGAAAGCACGATATTCTCCGGGCTAAAATCCGGCGATTACGGGCGCGCCATTTGCTCCGCGCTGGCCGGTTCGATTGCGGGCAACTTTGCCATTTTTGCCTATCACAGCAACGGCGGTATGCTCACGCTGAACTCCGGATTCGTCAGACAATTCGGCATGGTGCTGTTCGGACTGGCGTGTATGCAACTCGCCGATGTGATCGCTGAAAACTGGCGCGGCAAAAAGCGCGACGAGATTTTTCCCAAGAAAAAATTTCCCATTCCCGTGGTGGTGAAAAACAAATAATGCGGACGCGAGCAAATTACTTTTTGACTTAAAAATCCCGCAAATCACAAAGGCATACAATGTATTCATTACTTCGTCCCGCGTTGTTTCAACTGCAAGCCGAAACCGCGCATCACCTTACGCTCGACAGTCTGAACACCGCGTATCGCCTAGGTTTGAGCAGTTTGCTTGCGCCGCGTATTGCCTATGATGTTCGCAGCGTGATGGGCATCAATTTTCCCAATCCGGTCGGACTCGCGGCGGGTCTGGACAAAAACGGCGACTGCATCAACGGCTTATCGGCATTGGGTTTTGGCAGCATAGAAATCGGCACGATCACGCCGTTGCCGCAACCCGGCAACCCGCAACCGCGCTTGTTCCGCTTGCCGGAAGCGCGTGCCATCATCAATCGCATGGGTTTTAACAACGACGGCGTGGACGCGCTAATCGCCAATGTGCAACGCGCCAACTTCAAAGGAATCTTGGGTATCAATATCGGCAAGAATGCCGCCACACCGATAGAAAATGCCGCCGATGATTATTTGATTTGTCTGCGCAAAGTGTATGCGCACGCCAGCTACGTCACCGTGAATATTTCCTCGCCCAACACCAAAAATTTACGCCAACTGCAAAACGACGAGGCACTTGATAAATTGCTCGCGACACTTAAAACCGAGCAGGAAAAACTCGCCGACACGCACGGAAAATATGTGCCGCTGGCATTGAAAATCGCGCCCGATATGGAAGC
>JBAVPP010000042.1:0-6806 GCA_049693175.1 Gallionella sp.
TTGCCCGTTTTTCACCATAAAAACATTGCTGCGCGTGCCGGATATAACATGGCTGGCAACATCCAACATCAAGCCTTCGGCAATATTCGCATCGTTCCACTCGGCAGCAGCCAGCACATTTTCCAAACGATTAAGATGTTTGATACCGGCTAATTTTTTTTGTTCGCTCAAGCGCGTTTCGCACACACGCATGACCACACCCAATGTCGCGTAGTCACCCAAATATTCAGGCAGTGGCGCGACATCCCAAATATGTGTTGCTTGCGCATCATGCGGCGGCGCGTATCCGCGTATGCCTTGCCCGCGCGTCACGATGAGTTTGATGATACCGTTGGGATGCTGCGTCAGCACTTCATTCAACTCATCCGACAGACGCGAAAAAGCAGGGCCTTGTATGCCCAACTTGACACAATCCTGTAGGATTTTTTGCAGATGCAGTTGGCGGTGTAATGCGATTCCATTGCGAGCGAGCAGCGTGCGAAACACCCCGTCGCCGTACAATAAACCGCGATCACGAATGCTGATTAAATTGCCTGACTTGCCATTAACCAGCATCGTGTTTAGCGACTAAATTTTGCGGAATACCAAAGAACCGTTAGTCCCGCCAAAGCCAAAGTTGTTATTCACCGCGACATCAATTTTCATATCACGCGCGACATTGGCACAATAATCCAAATCACATTCGGGATCTTGATTGAAAATATTTATCGTCGGTGGCGAAACTTGGTGATGTACCGCCAACGCGCAAAACACCGATTCGATACCGCCCGCACCGCCCAACAAATGGCCTGTCATAGACTTGGTGGAATTCACCACCAATTTTTTGGCGTGATCACCAAATGCCAGTTTGATTGCATCGGTTTCGTTCTTATCACCCAGCGGCGTGGACGTGCCATGCGCGTTGACGTATTGCACGTCACTGGGATTAACCCCGGCGTTGCGTAACGCGTTCAACATACTGCGCTTGGGGCCGTCACTGTTCGGCGAGGTGATGTGATACGCGTCGCCGCTCATGCCATAACCCGCCAGCTCCGCGTAAATCTTCGCGCCGCGCGCCTTGGCGTGTTCATATTCTTCCAACACCAACACGCCCGCGCCTTCGCCCATGACAAAACCATCACGGTCTTTATCCCAAGGACGACAGGCTGTGGCAGGATCATCATTGCGTGTGCTAAGTGCGCGCGCCGAAGAAAAACCGCCCACCGCCAACGCGCCTATGGTCGCTTCCGAGCCGCCCGCAATCATCACATCGGCATCACCGTATTCAATGATACGAGCCGATTCGCCTATGCAATGCGTGCCGGTGGTGCAAGCTGAAACCATCGCCAGATTCGGTCCTTTCAGACCGAACATCACCGACAAATTTCCAGAGATCATATTGATGATGCTGCCGGGAATAAAGAAAGGCGAAATCTTGCGCGGACCACCGGTCAGATAATCATTGTGCGTATCCTCAATCATCGGCAGACCGCCGATGCCGGAACCTATATTCACGCCGATGCGCTCTGAGTTTTGGTCGGTGACTGCCAGACCGGAATCTTTGAGTGCTTCGATACCCGCGACCAAACCAAAATGAATAAATCTATCCATACGGCGCGCGTCTTTTGCGGATAAAAATTGCGTGACATCAAAATCCTTCACTTCACCAGCAACCTGGCAAGCAAATGGACTCGCATCAAAATGGGAAATGGTGGCAATCCCCGATTTTCCGGCGACGATATTCTGCCAGACACCGGGAATTCCAATCCCGACCGGGGAAACTATCCCCAGCCCAGTGATAACAACTCTACGTTTAGACAAGCTGACTCCGTTTCAACAACAGATTTGCAGTGAATTATTTTTGATGAGCCAAGACATAGTCTATGGCTTGTTGTACAGAAGTGATTTTTTCCGCATCTTCATCAGGAATTTCGCATTCGAACTCTTCTTCCAGAGCCATCACCAACTCAACGGTATCCAGAGAATCCGCGCCCAAGTCATTCACAAAAGAAGACTCGTTTTTAACTTCAGCTTCATTCACACCCAGTTGCTCGGACACAATTTTTTTAACGCGCTGTTCAATAGACATCTTTTATCTCCTACCCTAAATTAAAGTTCAAAAAAGCCCCGCCATTGTATCAAACTTGTCCGATTTTCCAAACGACATCGACACACAAATTAAAACTGCCGCTAAATTATCCTGTTGACACTGGCAATCAACACCTGTCGACATCATCCCTGCTGACAGGCCAATAAAAAAGGAGTCCGGCTGGACTCCTTTTTTCTGCACCGGAAACAGGTGATTACTTCTTCACGCCGTTTACAGTTGCTTTCAGTGTTGCACCTGGTTTGAATGCCGGGACTTTCGATGCTTTAATCTTCAGTTCTGCGCCAGTCTTAGGGTTGCGACCAACACGCGCAGCACGTTTACGAACTTCGAATGTACCAAAACCAACCAAGGCAATGCTATCGCCTTTTTTCAGTGTACTGCTGATGATGTCCAGCAGACCAGCAATGTTGCGCTCCGCATCAGCCTTAGTGCTACCTGTTTTTTCAGCCAATGCATCAATCAGTTCTTTTCTGTTCATGTTGTTTATTCCCTAAAAAATTAGTTAGTGTATGAATGAATAAATAACTGCACCACGCAGTAGAGCAAGTTTAGCACCCATTTTTCCAGTATGTATAGGGATAGTGCTAAATTTTTTTCGCACCAAATAAGGGCTTGGACAACACCCCTTTCCTCAACTCGCGTCCACAATAGACACCACGGATGTATTGGGCTTTAGCGACAATAACTTACCACCACGGGCACGTTTTCCGAAGTGGCTTTGCACTCCGACCCCCTCCAACTTGATTTGTTGTTCCCGCGCACCAGCAATGCCGACAATTTTTAATGTGGGTTTTGCAATCACCGCCACATCCGCCAACTCGTCACCTTCAGCCAAGCCCATGATGATTACGCCTTTGCCACCACCCGGCAGATTTTTTAACTCCGCCAAAGTAAACACCAATAACCTGCCAGCACGCGAAACTGCCGCGACCAAGGATTGCGGTGTGGGCGTGAATAATACCGGATGCAAGATTGTCGCATCCTCCAGCGTAATGAATTGTTTGCCCGCTTTATTGCGTCCCACCATGTCGCTTATACAGCAAGTAAAACCATAGCCCGCACTGCTTGCCAACATCACTTGTTGTTCGCCGCTGCCACACAGTACTTGCACGATACGCGCGCCGCTTGCCACCTCAATGAGCGTCGCCAAGGGCACACCGTCACCGCGTCCACCGGGCAGCGAGGCAACGGGGATACTGCACACGCGCCCATTGCTGCAAATCACGATGCAATGATCGGTACTGCGGCACTCGAAACTCGCCAGCAGCCCATCACCTTCTTTGAAGGTCACGCTGCTCATTTCTAAACCATGTCCTTGCCGCGTGCGCGCCCAATGTTTATTGGAAATAATCACGGTCACGGCTTCATCCACGACCGCCATACTTAACACCGCGCGCTCGGCTTGTTCAATCAAAGTACGTCTGTCATCACCAAAAGTTTTCACATCGGCATCGATCTCGTTTGCCACCAATGTGCGCAACGCTTTTTCACTCGCGAGCAATTTTTCCAACTTATTGCGCTCGTCCATCAAGGCTTTTAATTCACGCTCAATCTTGATGCCTTCCAGTTTTGCCAACTGGCGCAAGCGGATTTCCAAAATATCTTCGGCTTGACGTTCGGATAAATCAAAGCGCGCCATCAACGCCGCTTTGGGTTCATCCGACTCGCGTATCAGCGCGATGACCTCGTCGATATTCAGATAGACAATCATGCGTCCTTCCAGAATATGAATACGCTCGTTGACCTGCGCCAACCTATGCGTGACGCGACGATACACGGTACTTAAACGGAACTGCGCCCACTCGCGCAAGATACTGGCGAGCGGCTTTTGCTGCGGTCTGCCGTCCAGTCCTATCATCACCATGTTCAGTGACAGCGAGCATTCCAAACTGGTGTGCGCAAGCAACACCGTCATCAATTCGGCAGGTGTTTGCCGGCTCGATTTCGGTTCGAGCACCAGCCGCACCGCCTGATCCTTATCGGATTCATCTGAAACTTTATCCAGCACCGACAACAACAACGCCTTGTTCTGCACTTGATCTTGTGACAAGGTTTTTTTATTCGCGCGCACTTTTGGATTGGTTAAATCTTCGATTTCTTCGAGGATTTTCTTGGTCGACACGCCATGCGGCAATTCATGCACCACCACTTGCCACTGACCGCGCGCCATTTCTTCTATCGTCCAACGCGCACGCATTTTCAGCGAGCCTCGACCCACGCGATAACACTCGCGTATCTCCGCAGGCGATGAAATGATCTGGCCACCACCGGGCAAATCTGGGCCGTTCACATAAGCCAATAGCTCATCGTTGGTTATGTTGGGATTACGCACACACGCCGCTGCTGCCGTACCAATTTCGCGCAGATTATGCGAGGGAATTTCAGTCGCCATGCCCACCGCAATCCCCGACGCGCCATTGAGCAACACCATAGGCAACCGCGCGGGCAACAGCAACGGCTCTTCAAACGCGCCGTCGTAGTTGGGCACAAAATCCACCGTGCCCATGTTGATTTCGGACAGCAATAGTTCGGCGATAGGCGTGAGCCGACTTTCTGTGTAGCGCATCGCGGCGGCATTGTCGCCATCGCGCGAACCGAAGTTACCCTGCCCGTCCACCAGCGGATAACGCAACGAAAAATTTTGCGCCAGACGCACCATCGCTTCATATGCCGACGAGTCGCCGTGCGGATGAAACTTACCCAGCACCTCGCCGACCACACGCGCCGATTTCACATGGCGACTGTTCGCCACCAGCCCCATCTCGCGCATGGCATATAGGATGCGGCGTTGCACCGGCTTTTGTCCGTCGCACACATCCGGCAAGGCACGTCCCTTCACCACCGATACGGCGTATTCCAAATAAGCGCGCTCGGCATATTGTGCCAGCGGCACGGCATCGCCTTCGGGCGGCGACGGCAAAGCTGCAAAACTGCGTCCACCACCATTGCCATGCGCCGCGACTGCGACGACTTCTGATTCGACAACTACTAAATCAAGCTCGCCCACATATTGTGTTGGATTGTTAGACATCGCCATTCACCTCATTACCGTGGAACTCCAGCCAAGCGCGGCGTGTGCCGGACTCTTGTTTTGCCATTAACATATTCATTATTTGATGCGTAGTATCAAACGTGCTGGCATCGAATTCGACACGCAGTGCGCGGCGTGTATCGGGATTCATGGTGGTCTCCCAAAGTTGAATCGCGTTCATCTCGCCCAAACCTTTGAAGCGCGATACAGCCCACGCGCCTTCGCGTATTTTTTCAGTGCGCAAGCGGTCTTCGATGCCGGACAATTCGGCCGCATTCAGCGCGTAAATTTTGCGCATCGGTTTTTTGCCTGACGCTGGCACATCGACGCGAAACAACGGCGGCTGCGCCACAAAGATGCGCCCCGCTGCGACCACTTGAGGAAAATGTTTGAAGAACAGTGTGAGCAACAGCGTGGAAATATGCGAGCCATCCACGTCCGCATCCGCCATGATGTACACGCTGGCGTAACGCATCGCGCTCATGTCCACGACATCGTTTACGCCATGCGGATCAATGCCTATCGCCACCGCGATATCATGCACTTCGGCATTGGCAAACAATCTATCCCTATCGACTTCAAAGGTATTTAGTACCTTGCCGCGCAAGGGCAAGATGGCTTGAAATTCTTTGTTGCGCCCCTGCTTGGCCGAGCCGCCCGCCGAATCACCCTCGACTAAAAACAATTCGTTGCGCGTCGCATCCGAGCTGGCGCAATCGGTGAGTTTTCCCGGCAACACCGCAACACTCGAGCCTTTTTTCTTTTCCACTTTTTGTGCGGAACGCATACGGCTTTGCGCTTGACGGATGGTGATTTCGGCGATTTTTTTGCCGTATTCAACATGCTCATTCAGCCACAACAACAACGGATCGGTAATCATCAATGACACTAATTTCAACGCGTCGCGTGACACTAATTTGTCTTTGGTCTGTCCTTGAAATTGCGGGTCTAGCACTTTGGCGGACAGCACAAAACTCACGCGCGAAAACACGTCATCGGATACCAGCTTCACACCTTTGGGCGTCAGCCCGTGCATCTCGATAAAACTTTTCACCGCAGCAAAAATCCCGTCGCGCAAACCGGAATCATGCGTGCCACCGTTTAATGTTGGAATCAAATTCACATAAGATTCGCGCGTGATCGCGCCGTCTTCCGTCCAGGTAAACGCCCATGCCGCCCCCTCGCCCGGCGCGTAACCGGAATCGCTGCCTTTTTGCACAAACTTTTCACCATCGAATATCGGCACGGCCAGCTCTTGCTCGCTCAATGCCTGACTCATATAACCGCGCAATCCATCGGGATACGACCAGGTTTGTGTCTGCTGCGTTTTCTCGTTAAACAAACTGACATGCACGCCCGGCAACAACACCGCTTTGGAACGCAACGAGCGTTCTAATTGCGCCATCACCACATTCGGCGTGTCAAAATATTTTGCATTCGGCCACGCCCGCACCAAAGTACTGCTGCGCTTCTTGGGCGCAGTACCGATTTGCACCAGCGGCTTTTCCGCCGCACCGTCCAAAAAGCGAATAAAGTGCTCACCGCCGTCGCGGCACACCGTCACTTCGACCTTGTGCGACAAGGCATTCGTGACCGCCACCCCCACGCCGTGCAAACCGCCGGAAAATTTATAAGCTCCGTCAGCGGACTCCTTGTCAAACTTACCGCCGGAATGCAACACCGTGA
>JBAVPP010000043.1:0-2020 GCA_049693175.1 Gallionella sp.
CCAACGACTCAGCCGCCGCCGTGACGCGCTTGTTGGATATGGGCATAGAACCGTTCTTACTTTCTTCGTCATTGTTGGGCGTGGTCGCGCAACGCTTGGTGCGCAAACTGTGCGCGCATTGCAAAACTTTCGACGGTACAACATGGCACGCCAACGGCTGCGAACATTGCGGACAAACGGGTTATCAAGGTCGCGTCGGCGTGTATGAATTGCTGCTCACCACCGAACAAATCCGCGCGCAAATACACAACCGTGCCTCGGAAGCTGAGATACGCACCACCGCCATCGCGGATGGAATGCGCACCATGCGTGTAGATGGCGAACGCTGGTTGAGCAGCGGCACAACCACCACCGCCGAACTGATGCGCGTCACCAAAGAATAATCATGCCAGCCTTTCGTTACGAAGCCGCAGACAGCAACGGTATCACCAGCAAAGGTGTGGTGAATGCCGACAGCGCGCGTGCCGCACGATCTAATTTGCGTGGCTTGGGATTGCTGCCAATTAGCGTCGAAGCCATAGCCGAAGACGCAACTGGCGCGCCGCGTAAACGCGCGTTCGGCGATAAATTGTCCACCGTCGAACTGGCGTTATTCACCCGCCAACTCGCCAGTTTATTGGAAGCCAGTCTGCCGCTGGAACAAGCATTTTCCGCGCTGCAAGAACAAGCCGAACGGGTTTATGTACGCGACTTAGTCGCCGCAATTCGCGCCGAAGTGATGGCGGGAACATCGCTATCCGACGCGCTTGCTGCGCACCCGCACGACTTCGCCGACATCTATCGCGCACTGGTCGCCAGCGGCGAACACATCGGACAATTAGCAAAAGTTTTATCGCGCCTCGCCGACTACATCGAGCGGCGCAACGCGCTGGTGCAAAAAATAAAACTCGCCTTCACCTACCCCGCCATCGTCACCGTGGTCGCCTTCGCCATCGTGATTTTTTTGCTCACCTACGTCGTGCCGCAAATCGTTTCGGTATTCGCCAATACCAAACAAAAACTGCCGTTTTTAACCGTGGTGATGTTGGGCATTTCCGATTTTGTGCGCAGCTACGGTTGGCTGGTCGGGCTGATTTTTGCAGCGGCGATTTATCTGTGGCGACGCGCTTTGCGTGACCACGATACGCGCTTGCGTTTTCACACTTGGCTACTCACCGCTCCACTGTATGGACGCTTCGAGCGCAGTCTCAACACCGCACGTTTTGCTAGCACACTCGCCATTACCAGCGGCTCAGGCGTGCCGATTTTGCAAGCCTTGCAAACCAGCCGCGACACGCTGACCAACCTCGCCATGCGCGCTCAAGTGGATGACGCGACCAACCGCGTGCGCGAAGGTGTGAGCCTCGCCACCGCCCTCGCCGCTCACCAACATTTCCCGGCGATGTTGATACACATGATACGAGCCGGTGAAGCCACCGGAGACTTACCCGCCATGTTGCAACGCGCCGCGAATGCACAAGAGACAGATTTAGAACGCCGCGCCATGACCATCGCCGGACTCTTAGAACCCGCGCTGATCTTGGCGATGGGCGTGGTGGTGCTGCTCATCGTGTTGGCGGTGCTGATGCCGATTATTGAAATCAACCAATTGGTGCGCTAAAAAATGTCTGATTTCAATACACCTCATCTCCTTACTCGTCATTCCCGCGCAGGCGGGAATCCAGCGAATAAAAATTCCCCCACGCAGTGGGACTACACCCTGATTTTGTCTGCGTTGCGGAGCTTATTTTCTGACTGGATTCCCGCCTGCGCGGGAATGACAGGGTCTTTTAATTCAGAATTTTGCGGAAGAGAAGCAAGTAGATAAACATGAAAAAAATTCCTCTAATCAGCAGTTTTATTTTGTTCCTCGCGCTATGCGCCACCGCCGCTTATTGGGCTATGCAATTTATGCAACCGCCACCGCGCGCCATCGTCGCGCCGGTGACGAGCGCGCCTATCGCCGCGCCGATTTCTGCCGCTGAAAGTCTATTGGGTGGCAATATGCAAGTCGCTACTGCGAGCAATTTTCAACTCACTG
>JBAVPP010000044.1:0-2387 GCA_049693175.1 Gallionella sp.
CGATAAAGGTGCTGCGCAGCGTTAACTCAGGACAAATCTCGCGCCATTTTTTAATACGCGCCAACACACCATCGCTGTTGCCCGGACGCTTCATCAATTTCAAAATGCGCGGGTTGGCATGTTGAAAAGGGATGTCAAGATACGGCAAGATTTTGCCCTGCGCCATCAAGGGAATCACCTCGTCCACATGCGGATACGGATACACATAATGCAGGCGCACCCACACGCCCAACTCGCCCAGCGCGACCGCCAATTCGGTCATGCGCGTCTTGAGCGGTCTACCGTCCCAGAAGCCGGTGCGATATTTGATGTCCACGCCATACGCGCTGGTATCTTGCGAAATCACCAGCAATTCTTTCACCCCGGACTTGACCAAATTTTGCGCTTCTTGCATCACGTCGCCGACGGGTCTGCTGACCAAATCGCCGCGCATGGAAGGGATGATGCAAAAAGTGCAACGGTGATTACAGCCTTCGGAAATTTTCAAATACGCAAAATGTTTGGGCGTGAGGCGTATGCCTTGCGGTGGCACTAAATCCATATACGGATCGTGTGGCTTGGGTAGATGCAAATGCACCGCGTCCATCACTTCATCGGTGGCATGCGGGCCGGTCACGGCCAGCACTTTGGGATGCGCGGTTTGTACCACGCCGTCTTTCGCACCCAAACATCCGGTGACGATGACCTTGCCGTTTTCCGCCAACGCTTCGCCTATCGCGTCCAGTGATTCCGCCACCGCGCTGTCGATGAAGCCGCAGGTGTTCACCACCACGATGTCGGAATCCTGATAGCTGTTTGAGATGAGATAACCTTCCGCACGTAAACGGGTGAGGATGTGTTCGGAGTCCACTGTCGCTTTGGGGCAACCGAGCGAGATAAAACCAACTTTAGGAGGGGCTGTATTAACCATGAGACGCTATCGAGAATCCAAGACACAACGGGCGCGCATTATACCGTGACAGATTGTGTCGGCGCGGCTAAAGACTGTTGGCAATGTGCCGATAAGCAAGAGATGAAATCGAATCTCCAGCATCGGACACTTGACTGCAAATTGACGGATGAGTTCTACTCCCGCCATTCTGAATCGCAGAATCGTCTTGAAACTCAACATGGCTCTGCGATTCCTACACTCAAGTATCGCAATGCGGGAGTCTGCGCCATGTCAGTTCAATTGCCAGAAACAAAAATCACACGGTTTGAAAACCCAACCGTATTAATCATAGACGATGAGTTTACTAGCCGGGTTATTTTGGAACAGATCGCAAAAAACATAGCCCCGAATGTGGAAATCAGTTTGTATGCCGATCCTATTGCCGCGATGGTATGGCTGTCCAAAAATCAGGTCGATCTTATTTTGGTCGATTACCTGATGGAAAAAATGTCGGGTCTGGAAGTCGTGACGCAGATTAGAAAAATGCCGCATCTGGTCGATGTGTCGGTGGTGATTGTCACCGCGCTGGAGAACAAAAATGTCCGCTACCAATTGCTGGATGCGGGTGCAACTGACTATATCACCAAGCCCATCGACCCTTACGAATGCAGGGTGCGTTGCCGTAATCTACTCGCCATGCGGCTGCATCAAAAAGTTGTGCAGGATAGGGCAAGGCAACTTGAGGATGCGGTGAGTATCGCCACCGACCAGATACTTCATCGCGAGCAGGAAACACTATTGCGTCTGGCGAAAGCGGGTGAGTATCGAGATTACGACACGGGCAACCATGTGTTGCGCATGGCAACGTATTCTTTCTTGATCGCCGAAGGATTGGGCTTGTCGCGAGAACATTGCGAGCTAATCAGAGTCGCCGCGCCTTTGCACGACATCGGCAAAATCGGCATTGCCGATCACATCTTGCTCAAGCCCGGCAAACATACGCCGGAAGAAACGGAAGTGATGCGAAATCATCCCGTCATCGGACACAAAATCCTCAGCGACAGTCCGTCTAAATTCATCGCGCTGGCGGCGGAAATATCGTTGGGGCATCACGAAAAATTTGATGGCAGCGGTTATCCGCATGGACTATCCGGCGAGAATATTCCGCTGGAATCGCGCATCGTGGCGGTCGCGGATGTGTATGACGCGTTGACTTCGGTGCGTTCTTACAAGCGCGCTTGGCCGATGGAAGAAGCACTCGAATACATCATCACCCAAAGCGGAAAACATTTCGATCCGGCTTGCGTCAATGCCTTCATCAAACAAATCGGTCCGGTGATACTGGCGACAAAAGCCAACCAAGATGCGAAACCGGATAACGAAACACCGCCCTTGCTATGAGAGACAAAATCAAAGATTTCATTTTGCATGTGAAGTCCAAGAAGGGCGAACATGAACAGGCGTTGCTGAGGGTATTGTTTACTGTACTTTTGTATTTATATCAGACGTTATCATC
>JBAVPP010000045.1:0-5461 GCA_049693175.1 Gallionella sp.
CAGTTGTGGAGCGGCCTGGCGGATTACATCGTCAAGAACAATCACGAGTATCTCATCGGCTGCGCCAGCATCAGCATGAGCGACGGCGGACATTACGCCGCGAGTGTGTATGACAAATTGCACAAGCTGCATTCCGCACCTTCGGAATATCGCGTGTTTCCACATTGCCCGCTGCCGCTGCACGCGCTCAATCGCAATCTGGACGTGACTGTTCCGCCGCTGATTAAAGGTTATCTGCGTCTGGGCGCGTACATCGCCGGACAACCCGCATGGGATCCTGATTTCAATTGCGCCGACGTGTTTATTTTGATGCCGGTGTCACGCATGAATCCCAAGTACACCAAACATTTCATGCGCCAATCCGCATAACCAGAAGTTGCTTTTCCCCCTCTCTTCGCGCACGAATTCTGTGCGCGTTTTTTTTGCAATAATGCACACATGAACGTCAACCGAATTAGGAGTTGCATATGGAAAGTCCGTACAAAGGCAAGACAGGTCTGCGCCGTTTATTCAATGCCTTCGGTTACTCGCTCGCCGGATTTCGTGCCGCCTATAAACACGAAGATGCGTTCCGCCAGGAAGTATTGCTCGCCGCCATTTTAATTCCATTGGCCTTGTGGTTGCCCTCAAGTGGAATAGGCAAGTCATTGATGATAGGCAGCGTGTTATTGGTAATCATCGTCGAGTTGCTCAACTCCGCCGTGGAAGCCACGGTGGATCGCATCTCGCTGGAAAATCACGACCTCGCCAAACGCGCCAAAGACATCGGCAGTTCAGCGGTGCTGGTAAGTTTGGTTAATGTCGTGGTGGTGTGGGGGCTGGTGCTGCTAAATTAAAATTTTCCGCACTCCCAACCCATTATTTGGCTGCCAGAAAATATCATTTCTAGCCGCTCCTATACGCGCTGTATTTTCAAATATTTATGCCGCCCGACACTTCGATACGTTGGGCGTTAACCCAACGGTTATCATCCGAAAGTAAGGAGGCAACTACACCTCCAATGTCATCAGGCAACCCGACCCGACCTAATGCAGTTTGAGCGGCAATAAAACTATTGATTTGCTGATTGTCCCGCACCATGCCACCACCAAAGTCCGTTTCTATTGCACCCGGCGCAACCACGTTTACCGTAATGCCGCGCGCACCCAGCTCTTTCGCCAAATATTTGGATAGCGTCTCAACCGCCCCTTTCATCGTTGCGTAAGCCGAATACCCTGGCATTGCAAAACGCGTAAGTCCCGAAGAAATATTGATGATGCGACCTTTGTCGGCAATCGAAGGAAGGAGTTTTTGTGTCAGAAAAAATACCCCTTTAAGATGAATGCTCATCATCTGGTCAAATTGCTCTTCCGTCGTTTCGGCAAAAGAAGCGTGAATACCAGAGCCTGCGTTATTAACAAGAAAATCAAAACTGTCTCTGCCCCACTTTTCTTTCAGTACCGCGTTCACTTGCCGGGCAAAATCTGCAAATGACATACTGTTAGCAACATCTAATTGCAACGCGTAAGATTTTTGTCCATGACTTTCAATTTGCCTAACCACCTCGTCAGCCTCAGCTTGCTTGCTGTTGTAAGTGAGAATGACATCAACGCCTTTTTGCGCGAGGCTTAATGCCATACTCTTGCCAAGGCCTCGACTACCGCCCGTCACAATTGCAATTTTGTTGTTCATAGCTCACTCCTTTTCAATAAGATTTATTTAAAAGCACATCACCCGTGGTGTGCATCATTATTTTTCTACTGAGTTACATCCGTATTTTTTTGCTTGGGTTTGCAACACCAACTGCGCATTCCCGTTTGAAATTTTTCACGCTCCTCCGCGCTCATATTTTCCAGGCCGCGTGGTTGGCAACGACCTTTCCAACAACCGCGTCCATGCCAGCCACCGAACAATATTTTGCTTAACAGTAAAAGTCCCATTGCCTGCAAATAGTCGACTTCATGTCCGCCAACAAATAATGCGGGAATCAGCCAATTCCACAACGCCATGACTACCCAGCCCAATGCGGCAATGCCCAACACCACTAAGATGAAAATCTTGCCACATTTGGGTTTGCAATTCATGCTCATTTTTTACTCCTTTTAGATGTTAAATTCGTCATAGATGGCTTGCAGTTTGTTGCGCAAATGCCGCACCGCATAACGCTTGCGAGCCAACAAGGTACTCATGTTTACGCCCGTTTCTTCAGCCAATTCTTTGAAGTTACGCCCGTCCAATTCATTGGCAATAAATACCTCACGCTGTTCTTTCGGTAACTCGGCTAATGCGTTCATTAACTCGCCGAACAACACTGCCCGTGCATAACTCGCCTCCGCCCCATCTTCCTGCGCGGGCAGTACGCTATCCAACCAATTTTCATCGTCGTTTTCACCGGTGATTGCTTCTAGCGACACTTCTTTTTTCTTGCGAAAACGGTCGATGATACGATTGCGCGCCACCCGATAAAGCCACGCGCCGACCTGTTCTATCGGTTCGGGCAAACGATAAGCCTCAACGAATTCAAAGAACACATCCTGCAAAATATCTTCCGCTTCACTCGCATCCGACACGCGCTGCCGAATAAAATTTTTAAGCCGCCCACGCTCACGCGAGACTGTTTCGGCAATACGTTTATTTTGTTCAGTCATCAGCGCGTTGGGGGTTAATGTCGTATGCATAACTATGAAGACGATACATAGTTGAAATTATTGTAGCGCGTGTGACAATAATACTGTCAGGACATTAAGCATAGCCTAACAGGGCAGCTATCCCGTCACCAACTCTTCAAAAAACTTTCATTAAAAGTTCATGTGTACGCATCACGATGCGCAGCATGAATACATCTACTCTGAATCTGCATAGTTCAGCGCGACTCAACATCGCGCTGGTGACCGAAACGTATTTGCCGGAAGTGAATGGTGTCGCCATCACCATCGGGCGCATGGTGCATGGTCTGTGCCAGCGTGGCCATCACATACACATGATACGTCCGCGCCAAAGCAAACAGGATGTCGCGGCACAACAGGATCGCTACGCGGAAACGCTGGTGTCGGGTATGCCCATACCCGGTTATCCCGAACTAAAATCCGGCTTGCCCGCGAAAGGTCGTTTGGTAAAATTGTGGACAGCACAACGTCCCGACATCGTGCACATCGCCACCGAAGGTCCGCTGGGCTGGTCGGCATTGTCCGCCGCGCGCAAATTAAATCTGCCGGTGAGCACAGATTTTCACACCAACTTCCAAAACTACACCACGCATTACGGCATCGGTCTGTTGCAAAAACCCATCGCTGCTTACTTGCGTTATTTCCATAACAAAGCCGATTGCACGCTGGTTCCCACGGCCTCCTTGCAGCGCGAATTGGAACACGATGGCTATCAAAATGTGCTGGTGGTCTCGCGCGGCGTGGATGCGGAATTATTCCAACCCGCCAAGCGCGACGCGGCATTGCGCAGCTCGTGGGGTGCGGATGACAACACGCCTGTGGTGATGCTGGTAAGCCGTATCGCGGCGGAAAAAAACCTGCCGGTGGTATTCGCCGCCTTCAAAGCAATGCAACCCGTCAATCCTCTTGCCAAGCTGGTCATTGTTGGCGATGGTCCGGCGCGAGCCGAGTTACAAAAGCAACATCCCGATGTGATTTTTGCCGGTATGCAAACCGGTGAGGCACTGGCAAAACACTACGCGAGCGGCGATATTTTTCTCTATCCGAGCCTGACCGAAACTTATGGCAACGTCACCGTTGAAGCGATGGCAAGCGGACTGGCAACAATCGCTTACGACTACGCGGCCGCACATCAGCACATCCGCCACGACGTGAACGGTTTGCTCGTGCCATTCGACGATACCGCCGCTTTCATTACGCAAGCGCAAGCACTGATCTCGGATATGGAACGCGTGCAACGCCTGCGCTTGGAAGCGCGGCACACGGTGGAATCACTGACCTGGGAACACATCATGGGTCAGATGGAAGCGGTGCTATTCGACACCGTGCGTTTACAGGGAGAAAAAAATGTCCAACCTGAAATTTCCACCGCATCCGCTGCAACTGATTAACCGCTGGGATGTTGAACTGTGCGTGTTCTGCAATCGGCAGAGCCGCAACCTAAGCATTAGAAATTTGTTCCGCACTGCCAGCCGACTGGGCGACGGCGTGTTCTGGTATACGCTGATGGCGGCACTGTTGGTACGTTATCAAACCATCGCATTGCCCGCCGTGCTGCACATGTTGGCGGTCGCGGCTGTCGGCACAATTCTCTACAAACTCATCAAAGGCAAGACGCTACGCCCCAGACCATTCAATGTTTATCCCGCTATCGTGTGCGTCGGGAAAACGCTGGATCAATTCAGTTTCCCATCCGGCCACACCATGCACGCGGTGGCATTCAGCATCATCGCCGTGTCCTACTTCCCCTTTTTGTTCTGGTTGGTCGCGCCATTCGCCTTCCTGGTCGCGCTGTCCCGCCCCATACTCGGACTGCACTATCCCAGCGATGTGCTGGCAGGCGCGGCGTTGGGTGCCATCATCGCGGTGATCTCGCTGCAAATCTAGCCGAGTCTGCCGCCTGCAATATAGCACCAGCGACGATGCGCCGTCCCCGCTGTTTATCCTAGACCACCGAGTCGAGCAATTTTCTTTGCCAGTATCCTTTGTAAAACATCAAATTTCGTACTCAAAAAACATTTATTTGAATCCAATTGTACATGTTGGTAATATACAACAATGATAGATTTACAAAATATCAACGGCTTCAATTGGGATGATGGTAATGCTCAAAAAAACACTAAGCACGGTGTTTCGACAGCAGAAGCCGAACAGGTATTTTTCAATGCCCCGCTGCTATTGCTTGAAGACATGAAGCACAGTCTAAACGAGATACGATTTCATGCATTAGGCAAAACTGACGAGGGGCGTTTACTGCATATCACTTTCACCCTGAGAAACAAGAGCACCCTGATCCGCGTGATTTCAGCACGAGACATGCACAAGAAGGAGCGATCCATATATGAACAAACAACTTAAACCTATCCCTAAATTTAAGGATGAAGTCGAAGAGCGCGCATTTTGGGAGCAGAATGATTCTACCGATTACGTCGATTGGACGAAAGCTAAGCGCATTGCCCTTCCTAACTTGAAACCGACCACAAAAACAATTTCTTTGCGGTTGCCACAACACTTGCTCGACTCAATCAGAACTGCGGCCAATGCACGCGATGTTCCGTATCAATCGTTGATTAAAGTATGGTTGCAAGAAAAGTTGCACAGCCAATAATAGACGGGCTTTAGTGTTGTGCATGGCCGATATATCACGACGCACTCGTTACGCCACGCTGAACACATCCTGCGGCAAAGGAATGCGGTGGCGCAATTGCATGGGGGTGATGAGCTCGATGCGCTGGCGCAAATTGACATCAGAGCTGGCGGGATTGGCATCCCACACCGGCATTTCGCCGAGCAAAATTCGGTCGATATGAGTAAGG
>JBAVPP010000046.1:0-11549 GCA_049693175.1 Gallionella sp.
CGATAATCTTGGCGATGTCCAAAAAAGCGATGCGATTATTTAAGAACGCTTCCACCGCAATTTCATTCGCCGCATTCAAAATTGCCGGCGCAGTTCCCGCCGCGCGCAAGGCTTGATAGGCAAGAGCCAAACACGGGAAACGCACAAAATCTGGCGCGACAAAATCCATCTGCGCGACCTTGAATAAATCCAGTGCGGCAACGCCAGAATCTATGCGTTCCGGGTACGCCAGACCATACGCAATCGGCGTGCGCATATCGGGATTACCGAGCTGCGCAATCACCGAACCATCGACATATTCGACCAGCGAATGAATCACACTTTGCGGATGCACCACCACCTGAATATCGTCGGCACTCGCGTTGAACAACCAATGCGCCTCGATGACCTCCAAGCCTTTGTTCATCATGCTCGCGGAGTCCACCGAAATCTTGCGTCCCATCACCCAATTCGGATGCGCGCAGGCTTGTTCCGGCGTGACATTTCGCAATTCGCTCAAAGGGGTATTGCGAAACGGCCCGCCCGATGCGGTAAGCAAAATGCGACGCACGCCGCTGCCGCGCATATCGCCATCATAGCCGCGTGGCAAAGCTTGAAAAATCGCATTGTGTTCGCTGTCTATGGGTAACAAAGCCGAGCCGCTGGCGCGTATCGCATCCATAAAAACATTGCCCGCCATCACCAAGGTTTCTTTGTTCGCCAACAGAATTTTTTTACCGGCACGCGCCGCCGCCAGCGTGGGACGCAAACCCGCCGCGCCCACTATCGCCGCCATCACCGCATCGACTTCGGGCGCGACACACACTTGTTCCAATGCCGCTCCCCCGCACAACACTTCAGTTTTTGCACCGGCATCACGCAATAATCCACGCAATTCTGTCGCCGCTGTTTCATCCAACAATACGGCGAATTTTGCGTCGAATTGCACGCATTGTTTGAACAGCAAATCGACTTGGCGATGCGCGGTCAGAGCAAAAATTTTATACCGCTCAGGATGGCGCGCAACCACATCCAAAGTAGATGTGCCTATGCTGCCAGTCGCGCCTAAAACGGTGAGATTTTGCATGGAATGAAAGCCGTTAATGAAAGTCGTTAGTCGAAAAAAGCCAAGCGCGCGGCGTGATTGGAATCACAGACTGAGTAATAAAACCAATGCAGCCAGCGGCAGCGTGGAAGTTAGTGCATCGATGCGATCCAGCAATCCGCCGTGTCCGGGCAACAATGCACCGCTATCTTTCACACCCGCTTGACGCTTGATCGCCGACTCGAACAAGTCGCCGATAACCGCCAGCGCGACCCAAAATATCGAGGCCAAAAGCAGTTTGGGCAAACTGGCATTTTGTAAAAAATCGGGATGCAGATTCCACACGATTAACACATACGCAAACACACCCGCCACCGCGCCTGCCACGCCTTCCCATGTCTTGCCTGGGCTGATGCCGGGCGCGAGTTTGTGTTTGCCGAATTTTCGTCCGGTGAAATACGCCGCGCTATCCGCGACCCACACCAATGCCATCACCGCCAACAGCAACCAGGGACTCACCACGCGCAAATCTAACATTGCCAAGCCGGTGGGAATCAACACCGCCCAACCGACTAGCATCATCAACGCCGTCTGCTCCACTTTCCAACCGCGTATCATCCATACCGGCACGATGACAAACCACAATAAAGCGGAGATGATGTATATGCTGATTTTGATTGACGAGCCCCCGGCCTGTGGCTCGGTCCATATCAACAGCGACAGCAATAACGCCGCCGATGCCACATATAGCACCGCCGCCACACTGGTCAGCTTGGATAATTTCGCCCACTCATACGCGCCTTGTAACACGATGACCAGCACCAGCATCGCCCAGCCCATCATGGGTAACATGAACACCGCAGACAAGAACGCCACTAGCAAAATAATCGCGGTGATCACACGTAATTTAAGCACCCGATACTCCCTGGTCTGATTTTTTTTCTTGCACTTGCTCGCTGGTGCGACCAAAGCGTCGCTCGCGTTTTTGATAGGAAGAAATGGCCTTTTCCAACTCGGTGCGATTGAATGCCGGCCACAAAGTGTCGGTGAAATACAACTCGGTGTACGCCAATTGCCACAACATAAAATTACTGATGCGCTGCTCGCCGCCGGTGCGTATAAATAAATCCGGTTCAGGCGCGTCGCTCATGGATAAATGCGGCTGCAAATCGTCTTCGCTAAAACCCTGCGCCAACTCGGGACGTTCGCGCAGCATGGCTTGCACGGCATGCATCACATCCCAACGCCCGCCGTAATTCGCCGCGACAGTGAACGTCAAACCGGTATTTTTTTCAGTGAGTTTTTCGACATCCGTCATGCACTGGTTGAGCTTGGCATCGAAACGGCTGCGGTCGCCGATAATCTTGAGACGAATATTATCGCGATGCATATGGCGCGCTTCGCGTTCCAACACCTTGATGAACAAGCTCATCAGAAATGAGACCTCATCTGCGGGTCGCCGCCAGTTTTCGCTGCTGAAGGCAAAAACCGTGAGATATTCCACGCCCAACTCGCGGCACGTTTTCACAATTTCGCGCAACGATTCCACACCGCGCTGATGCCCCATGACGCGCGGCATAAAACGCTGTTTCGCCCAACGTCCGTTGCCATCCATAATGATAGCGATGTGACGCGGAATGCTTGCCACGTCTGGGATAATGCGAGTCGAACTGGGCAGATTAGTCATATCGGAATCAGGATACCGGAACAAGGATTAAAACACGAGGTCGGCAGTTAAATCCAAAACCCCGCATCCTCAATCCCAGTTAGACCGCCATCAAATCGACTTCTTTGGCAGCCAAGGCCTTGTCGATTTCAACGACAAAGCGGTCAGTCAGTTTTTGTATTTCGTCCTGCGTGCGACGCTCTTCGTCTTCCGCGATTTCTTTTTTCTTGAGTGCTTCTTTCAACGTGTTGTTGGCATCGCGGCGTATATTACGCACCGCAATCTTGGCGTTCTCGCCTTCAGCCTTGACCACTTTAATCAAATCGCGGCGGCGTTCTTCGGTCAACATCGGAGTCGGCACACGAATAATCTCGCCATTGGTCGAAGGATTCAATCCCAAATCACCATCGCGTATGGCTTTTTCCACCGGACCTATCATGTGTTTTTCCCACGGCTGCACGCCTATAGTACGCGAATCTATCAGGGTCACGTTCGCCACTTGCGTGAGCAAAGTGGGATTACCGTAATACTCCACCATCACATGATCCAAAATACCGGTATGCGCACGTCCGGTGCGCACTTTACCCAAGTCAGCTTTCAGAGAATCCAGCGACTTGGTCATTTTTTGCTCGGTTGTTTTTTTAATGTCAGCAATCACGATTCATCTCCTACAGAACTCATAATGCAATAAAGGCCAGTTTTTAATCACAGCGTACCAAGGTGCCTTCACCTTCGCCGTATACCACGCGCTTTAGCGCGCCCGGTTTGAAGATGCTGAACACGATGATGGGCAGCTTTTGGTCGCGGCACAGCGTCAACGCCGTCGCGTCCATTACTTGCAAATTCTTGCTGATCGCCTCATCAAAACTCAGACTTTGATAGCGTATCGCATGGGGATCTTTTTTCGGATCCGCCGTATAAATACCATCCACTTTGGTGGCTTTAATCACCACCTCGGCGGACATTTCCACACCGCGCAAAGCGGCAGCGGTGTCGGTGGTGAAGAACGGGCTACCGATGCCCGCCGCGAATATCACCACCTTGCCATCTTCCAAATAACGCAAGGCTTTGCCGCGTATGAAGGGCTCTGCGACTTGCTCCAGACTCAGCGCGGATTGCACGCGGCAATCCAGTCCGGCGCGCTTCATGGCATCTTGCAATGCCATCGAATTCATCACCGTCGCCAACATACCCATGTAATCGGCAGTCGCCCTATCCATACCCGCCGCAGCCGGGGCCACACCGCGAAAAATATTGCCACCACCAATGACCATCGCCACTTGCACACCCATCGCCACGACTTCCGCGATCTCGGCGACGATGCGCTCGACCACCTGACGGTTGATGCCATAGCTGTCGTCACCCATCAGGGCTTCGCCGGAGAGCTTCAGCAGAATACGTTTATAGACAGGCGCGCTCATGGTGATTAAGCCTGCAAAGCCGCAACAGCTTTGGCAACTTCTTCGGCGTAGTCTTCGACTTTTTTCTCTATGCCTTCACCAACGGTGAACATTTGGAATGAAGTAACCGACGCGCCTTTGCTCTTGAGCAACTGTTCAACGGTTTGCTTGCCGTCTTCCGCCTTGACGAACACCTGACCCAACAACGTCACTTCCTTGAGGAATTTTTGCACCGTACCTTCGGCGATTTTTTCCAACATCGCTTCGGGCTTACCGGACTCTTTCGCTTTTTCAATCGCGATACGACGTTCGGTTTCGATGTCCACCGGATTCACACCCGACACATCAACCGACTTGGGCTTGCTCGCCGCGATATGCATCGCGATATCACGACCCATGCTTTCATCGCCGCCGGTGAAATGCACCAACACGCCGATTTTGCTGCCGTGCAAATAGCTGGACAACTTGCCGGTCGCCGTTTCGTAACGCTCGAAACGGCGCACCGTCAAGTTCTCACCGAGCTTGACCAGCAGGGCTTTGCGCGCTTCTTCCACACTCAAAGTACCATTCGCAATGGTCGTTGCCAACAACGCGTCCAAATCCGCAGGGTTATTTTTCGCAACGGTTTCCGCGACTGCTTTGGCAAATGCCACGAAGTCATCGTTCTTAGCCACGAAATCAGTTTCGCAATTCACTTCCACCACCGCGCCGGTTTTGCCGTCGTTGGCGATGTACGCGCCGACCACACCTTCAGCCGTCACACGGCTCGATGCCTTGCTGGCTTTCGCGCCGCTCTTGATGCGCATTTGCTCTTCCGCGAGCTTCAAATCACCGTTGGCTTCAACCAAAGCCTTCTTGCATTCCATCATGCCCAGACCGGTTAACTCGCGCAATTCCTTGACCATGCTTGCAGTAATTTCTGCCATTTTCAACTCCAATAATTCCAATAAAAAACCTACAAAAAAAGGGGCTAGAGCCCCTTCTCTGCGCCGTGAGTTTATTACGCGGCTTGTTCTGCTGCGACTTGTTCAACCAACTCGTTCAATGCCTGCGCGCGACCTTCCAGAATCGCATCGGCGATGGCACGAGCATACAAACGGATCGCTTGAGTCGAATCATCGTTACCAGGAATCACAAAATCCACGCCCAACGGCGAGTTGTTGGTATCCACAATACCGATAACGGGGATGCCCAGCTTTTGCGCTTCAACAATCGCGCCTTTTTGATAACCCACGTCGATAACAAACAATGCGGACGGCAAACCGTGCATATCTTTGATGCCGCCCAGACTGCGCTCCAATTTTTCCAATTCGCGCTTCATCATCAACGCTTCTTTTTTGGATACTTTTTCGTTCGCGCCATCGGCAGTCATCTGCTCTAATTCGCGCAGACGCTTAATCGACAACTGTACCGTTTTGTGATTGGTCAACATGCCACCCAACCAGCGGTAATTCACGAAAGGAGAATCGGCGCGTACCGCTTCTTCCTGCAAAATTTCACGTGCTTGACGCTTGGTCGCAACAAATAACACCGAACCTTTTTTTGCGGACAATTTGCGCACGAAATTTTCCGCTTCAGCGAACATCGTGACGGTTTTTTCCAGATTGATGATGTGAATTTTGTTACGGTGACCAAAGATGAACGGTGCCATCTTGGGATTCCAGAAACGGGTTTGGTGTCCAAAATGCACACCGGCTTCCAACATTTGACGCATAGTTACTGCCATGATTACTCCACTGTGTTAAGGGTTAAAAACTACCGTTCGCTAGCTTGACTCTGACGAGCACCCCAACTGGTGCGAACGGGAAATTTGCACCGACCTATTTCGATGCGGCGCGCATTCTACCACTAATGCGGCAAGACACTCAACCGCGACGAAAGTCGCCCGTCCATGCGCGAGTTACCCTAAGATGCGACGGCTCACACACACCACACCACTATGCAAAACACATCCAATCAAAATTCTCTGCTGCAATGGGAAGAGTCAGGCAAAACGCAAACGGCGCGCTGGCGTTCCGAAGCCGGTTTGCCGCCGCCCAAAAAAATCCTGATCGCGGACGACACCACCAAGGCGGACACCGCTTACCGTCTGGCTTGCGAAGGCACGGCATTTTTGTGGCGCGGCGATTTTCAAAACGCGCGCCAGTTGTTGCAAGCGATGTCGCGGCGCATGGAACGCAAGCCGCGCAAAAGTTCCAGCGAGCCTAGCGAGGCATTTAATCTGCATCGTCAGGCGCAAGGATTGCGCGCTCGTGTGTTGGGCATGATTTTAATTCCGCTGGATGCAAACTATGAAATCCCCTTGCGTCGCGCGCCGGATGTGAAACTGGCATGCAATGAGGTGTATGGCGCGGCGGGTGGCTTTTCGGTGGTGTCATTGCGCGAATTATCAGGGCTCATCGGCGCGCATGAATGGCGCAAAAAAGGCGTGTACATCAGCGTGTTGAATGAATATATCTACCCGCATTACGGCGTGTATTCTCCGGTGCGCGGCGAATATCTGGAGCTGGTCAACAGCACGCCATTACCGTCCACCGAATTGGCGTTCGACATCGGCACGGGGACTGGTGTACTGGCTGCATTGCTGGCGAAACGCGGTATGCAGCGCGTTATCGCCACCGACCAAGATAAACGCGCCTTGTATTGCGCCCGCGAAAACATCAGTCGTTTGCAATGGCATCAGCAAATCGACGTGCAACAAGCCGATCTTTTTCCGGCGGGTCGCGCGCCGCTAATCGTGTGCAATCCGCCTTGGATACCGGCGCGTCCCAGCTCGCCTATCGAGTATGCCATCTACGACCCGGACAGCCGCATGTTGCGCGGATTTTTAAGCGGACTCGCCGCGCATCTTGCACCCGGCGGCGAGGGCTGGCTAATCATTTCCGACATCGCCGAACACTTGGGTTTGCGTAGCCGCGAACAATTACTGGAATGGATAACGGCAGCACATTTGCGCGTGTTGGAAAAGCGCGACATCAAGCCGCACCACCCCAAAGTTTCCGACGCGGGCGACCCCTTGCATATGGCGCGTGCGGCAGAAACAACTTCCCTGTGGCGATTGGCAGCGGCATAAATCACGCGAGCGATTCATAGAGTTGAACGATAGTATGTGCTATGTTTCGTCCCGTCAAAAATTATCCCCGGCATTGATTAACCATGAGCTTGTTCGCCCTGATCGCCGCCTTATCCTTGGAACAGTTTCATCCGCTGTCCTCACGCAAATATATGAATGGCTGGCTGCACAGTTACGTCGATTTTTTCCAGCGCAACTTCAATGCGGGCGAACACAAACATGGCAAGATCGCCTGGCTGCTTGCTGTGCTGCCCCTGCTACTGGTGATGGTTGCGGCATATTGGGCATTGAATTTTGTGCATCCGATTCTGGCGTGGGCATTCAACGTGCTGGTGTTGTATCTCACCATGGGTTTTCGTCAGTTCAGCCACTACTTCACCAACATCCACAAGGCCTTGCGCGACGAAAATTTGGACGAGGCGCGCAAACTTTTATCGCTGTGGCGCAACGCGCCGGCGAACGAATTTAACGCGGAAGAAATCGCGCGTCTCGCCATCGAGGAAGCCCTGCTCGCCTCGCATCGCAAAGTGTTTGGTGTAATCGTATGGTTCGTGTTGTTCAGCGCGCTGGGCCTGGGCGGCGCGGCGGGTGCGTTGCTCTATCGCATGGGGCAATTTTTGCGCGCCCACTGGAGCGATGAAGTGGCATACGGCGAGTTCACCGCTTATGCGCGCCTGGCTTATTTTATTTTGGAATGGCTGCCGATACGCCTCACCGCCATCACCTTTGCCATCGTCGGCGATTTCGAGGACACGTTGTATTGCTGGCGCAGCCAGGCCGCGACTTGGCCGGACAACGAAGCCGGTATCGTGCTGGCGAGCGGTGCGGGTTCGCTGGGCGTGCGACTCGGTATGCCTATCCCGCAGGGCGGCATATTGTTGGACAGACCGGAGATGGGTATAGGCGACGATGCCGATGCCGATTTCATGCAAAGCGCGGTGGGGCTGGTATGGCGTTCGGTGGTGTTCTGGCTGATTCTTTTGCTGATGTTAAGTCTGGCGAATCTGCTCGGATAACGGCACGTCGCAACGGCGTGACGTACAATGTCCGCCATGCAAACTCAACCTTTTTCAACCCTTAATCCCGACGCGGTGCTCGATGCTTTGGACAGCATCGGCATACGCAGCGACGGGCGTTTACTCACACTCAACAGCTACGAAAATCGCGTCTATCAAATCGGCATAGAAGATGCCGCGCCCGTCATCGCAAAATTTTATCGCGCCGCGCGTTGGTCGGATGCGGCCATTTTGGAAGAGCACGCATTCATCGCCGACTTAGCGTCGCGCGAAATTCCTGTCGTGCCCGCCAACATTATCAACGAGCAGACTTTGCATCAGCACAACGGTTTTCGTTTCGCGTTGTTTAACAAGCAAGGCGGGCGCGCGCCGGAGTTGGATAGAGCCGACACGCTGCAATGGATGGGACGTTTTATCGCGCGCATCCATGCCGTCGGCGCGACAAAAAATTATCAGCACCGACCCGCGTTAAATCAGCAAACTTTTGGCGCAGACTCACGCGATTTTTTGCTCGCGCATGATTTCGTGCCGGTGGAATTGCGCGAGGTATATCGCGGTGTGGTGGCACACGCGTTGGAAAATGTGCAGCGCAGTTTTGAGCGCGCCGGTGAAATCAAACCACTGCGTTTGCATGGCGACTGCCACGTCGGCAATGTGTTGTGGACGGATGACGGTCCGCACTTCGTCGATTTCGATGACAGCCGCATGGGGCCGGCGATACAGGATTTGTGGATGTTGTTATCCGGCGACCGCACCGAGCAGACGCGACAATTCGCCGACTTGTTAATCGGATACGAAGATTTTTTTGAGTTCAATCCGCGCGAGATGCATCTGCTGGAAGCCTTGCGCACCCTGCGTTTGCTGCACTACTCGGCTTGGATCGCGCGGCGGTGGGACGATGCCGCGTTCCCCGTGGCATTCCCCTGGTTCAACACACAACGTTATTGGCAAGACCGCATTTTGGAATTGCGCGAACAGATTGCGTTGATGGATGAACCGCCGCTGGCGATTTGAAACTTAGCCGTTGAGTTTCGCGTCGATTTCAAACTCGGCAGAAATCCAATCCTGCATTTCATAACCACCCGCAAAACCGCGACGCTCGGCGAGGAAATATGCCGCTGTCGAAATCATGTGATAACGCTGTTCCGGTGTAGCGCGAGTCGCCGCTTTTTTAGCGACGGTTTTCTTGGCTGCGGGAGCTTTTGCAACCTTGGGTTCAGCGGCAACCGCCTTAACCGTCGCGGCTTTTTTCACTGCCACTTTTGGGACGGCGACTTTTTCTGTGGTCGCTTTGGGCGCGGCGACTTTTTTCGCGACGACAGCTTTGACTGCCGGTGTTTTTGCTACCGATTTTTTAGCGGTGGTTGTAGCGACGGCTGCCACTTTTTTAGCGGCTGGTTTTTTCGCGACAGATGCCGTTGCAGCTTTAGTCGCAGTCGTTGTTTTTTTGATTGCAGTTACCATGATGATTCCCAATTAGTTATAGATGATGTCCCTGATGCGGTTAAGATTATAGCGGACAAAGCACTTTGCCACGATAACGCGCCATTGTGACAACTTCACGACACTCAACTCATCATCAGGAAAATAAATTGAATACCACAAACGAAACCATCATCGCCGCCACGCAAGACTGGTTGGAAAAGGCTGTCATCGGTTTGAACTTATGCCCATTCGCCAAAGCCGTGCATGTCAAAAAACAAATCCGCTATGTCGTCAGTGCGGCGACCACGGCGGAAGAATTGCTGGAAGATTTGTTGAACGAATTGCGTTTATTGCAAGACACCGGCGCGGAAAAAATCGACACCACGCTGCTGATTCATCCGCTAGTGTTCAACGATTTTTTAGACTTCAATGATTTTTTTGACACCATAGACATCGCCGTTGCCGAACCCGAATTCAACGACGAATTTCAAGTCGCCACCCTGCATCCGCACTACCAATTCGCGGGAACAAATCTCAACGACATTGAAAATTACACCAACCGCTCACCGTACCCAACTTTGCACCTACTCCGCGAAGCCAGTGTGGACAAGGCAGTTGATGCCTTCCCCGATGCCGATTTAATACCCGAAAGAAATATCGCCACGATGGAAAATTTGGGGCATGAGGGGTGGGAAAAACTGGGGATGAATAACGAAAAATAATTACGCGTTTTTTACGCCGCAATCAGTTCGCGCAATACCTCTGAATGATTAGCCGCAACGCGCAACAATCATCGGAGTATGCACGACCACACCTTTTCCTGCCTTCATTTCTCGCACCGAAGCGAGTAGTTTTTTACCCAACTCTTCGCCTGTCATTGATTTGCTAACCATGATCTATCGTCTCCTTAATTGACTTGAGAATATGTGCCGGAGTATTGCCGCGCACCGCTTTCGCGTATATCACCAATAAGCAAATAATGCCGTTGTCCAAGCGATTAATATAGATGATGCGTGCGCCACCACTTTTACCCATTCCGCCCCCGCCCAGCGGACTTTCCGACATCCGCCCGAACCGGCAATCACCGTTCCAGCATCAGGATTCAGCGCAATTCAACTGACAAATTCAGATCGCTCCAACTTACTCAAAATGGATTGAGCATCAGCAGCAAAAACGGCAGTTTCAGCGACGGTATACATGCGAGACATGATACGTCAAAGACGTATCATGCCAAGGGAAATTAGGGGCTGCCAGCGAGAGAAAAATCGCGGTTGCAGAACATGCTGCGTTCACCTTACGCTTACTGCATTGCCGCAATCATAAACCATCGGTAGACTTCGGCAATCGGCCACAAAGCCGCCCTTCTACCACTCAGTCTAATTTCGATAGCAGTGCAATCAAACGTGATGCACGAAAATTCCGTACATACTAGATAGTGCGCTTCAAGCTGCTTTTAGGTACATATCAATATGCATGAATGTATAAGGGCACATCACACCACCTCCCGCTGTGCGTTCCAGCAGGCCTAGTTCTGCCAAGATAACTACATCTTCATGCACGCGTTTTACATCGCGCCCAACTATGCGTGCTAGTTCACGCACGGATAGCTCGGCTTTGCCTTGTGCGGCACGGATAATCTCCCAACGTTTTTCAGAGAGTTGCCCAAAGAAGTGACCAGGACTCTCAAAGTTGAGCACTTCACCCTGATAGGTATCTGTTTTGACAGCTTTCCCCATAGCGCGTAATGCACCCTTCCAGTCAGGTTGCATGGTGATAGTGAGGTAACGTTCTGTCATGGTTTTCTCCTAGCGGCAACTGCCTTAATAAAGTCTTCAATCAACTGATCTACGCCCATGAAGCTATACGGCACTTCCATGCCGTCGAGATGGCAGTGATCGCCCTTGCCACGCTCATTGTCAAAACCCACCACGCGGATACCCTCCAC
>JBAVPP010000047.1:0-6456 GCA_049693175.1 Gallionella sp.
CACTACCCGGCAAAATTAGTGACTGATCACTCGGCCCAAGTTGCGGGGTAATCACTTTAACGGTCGTGTGCTGTTGCGCGACATCTTTGTTCAATTCGTGATCATGGCTGGTACGAGAAAAAATACCCAATATGACCACACTGACGGCAACGATGACAAATATCACCCCCGCCAGACGCAGACGTTTGGACGAGGGAACGTGAGGAACTTTTTCAACCATTTTGATGCTCCAAAATTAAGGTGTTGCCGACAACGGAAGAGGTTTCTTTTTCCTTGTTCCGGTGAACCAAACTAAACACGACAGGTACAAAAAACAGGGTTGCGATGGTCGCAAATGACAAGCCACCGATCACCGCTCTACCCAGTGGCGCGTTTTGCTCGCCGCCTTCTCCCAAACCGAGCGACATCGGAATCATACCGATGATCATGGCGAGAGCGGTCATCAGCACCGGACGGAATCGTACAAATCCGGCTTCCATTGCGGCGGTCATGCCGCTCTCGCCAAGTTGCAAGCGTTCCCGCGCAAAACTAATCACCAAAATACTATTGGCGGTTGCCACACCCATACACATGATCGAGCCGATCAGTGCCGGAACAGACAAGGTGGTGTTGGTCGCAAACAACATCCAGATAATGCCCGCCAAGGCCGCCGGTAGTCCGGTGATAATCACAAAGGGGTCCAGCCAAGATTGGAAATTAATCACAATCAAAAAGTAGACAAACACCACCGCGCCTAGCAAACCGAACAACAACTCGCGGTACGAATCGCCCATCGCTTTAACCTGCCCGCGCACCATCACGAACGAACCCTTGGGCACATCTTTGTCGGTATCTTTTAGCACTTGGTTTATGTCCGCCGCCACACTGCCCAAATCGCGCCCCTGCGTGGTGGCGAAAATATCAATGACCGGCTGAACATCGTAATGCGACACCACCGCCTCACCTTGTCCACGTGTAATCGTTGCGATGCCGCCGAGCAATTGCGATGTCGAATCGCGGCTGGAGGCAACCGGAATATTTTGCAAATCGTTCAGCGTATCCAAGCGGGGTTGCGGCACTTGCACCACCACCGGATAAGACACGTTGTTGCCCGGATTCACCCAGAAATTAGGCGCGATCTGCAAACTCCCCGATAAGGAAGTCAATAAGTTGGTGGCCACATCACGTTGGGTCAAACCCATTTCCTGCGTGCGCGTTCTGTCCACATCCACATGCAATTCCGGCTGATTGAAAGCCTGCTGAGTGCGCAAATCCGCCAGTCCGGGAATTTTTCTAAGCTTGCTCATAATCGACAAAGCGTACTCTTGATTTTCCTTACGCTTAAAGCCGATCACCTGAATATCAATCGGTGCGGGCATACCGAAATTCAAAATCTGACTGACAATATCGGCAGGCAAAAACGCAAATGACGCGCTGGGGAATTCATCTTTAAGGTAACCGCGCAAAGCCTCGATATATTGTTCGCTAGGATGATGATTTTCATTGAGCGAAATCAATATGTCGGCATCGCCCTCGCCGATAGGAGAAGAGTTGCTGTAAGTCAAATTAATACCGCTCACCGGCAGACCAATGTTATCCACGATATTCTTGATTTCGTCTTCGGGAATAAGTGCTCTGATTTTCTTTTCGATCTCATCGCAAAGCCGCGCGGTTTCTTCCAACCTTGTGCCGGTTTGCGCGCGGATATGCAGCTTGATTTGCCCAGCATCCACCACCGGGAAAAAGTTGCGCCCCAGCCACGGCAACAGCGCGAAAGAAGCCAATGTAAAAGTTAAAAATCCAATGATGAAGGTGCGACGGTGAGACATCGCAACCAGCAACAGTTGCCTATAATTTTCGCGCACCACGGTGAACATACGTTCAAATCCATGTTGAAAACGCACCAGCGGATTTTTGGAAACAACCCCCACATGGCTCTCGCCTTCGTGGTGTTGAATATGGGCGCGCAATAAATAATTTGCCAGCGTCGGAACCAAAGTACGCGACAAAAGAAAGGATGAAATCATGGCGAATATCACCGCCTCGGCGAGCGGCACGAATAAATATTTTTGCACGCCGGTCAGGAAGAACATCGGGATAAACACAATACAAATCGCCAGCAGCGACACAAACGCCGGCACCACAATCTGGTTCGCACCGTCGAGAATCGCGTGCTCAACCTGCTTGCCTTGTTCCAAATGCCAGTTGATACTTTCTATGGTCACGGTCGCCTCGTCGACCAGCACGCCGACCGCCAGTGCCAAACCGCCCAGCGTCATCACATTCAACGTTTCACCGAATGCCGACAAGGCAATGATGGCGGACAAAATCGACAAGGGAATCGATATGGTCACAATCAAAGTGGAACGCCAACTACCCAAAAATAACAGAATCATCAGCCCCGTCAGCGCGGCGGCAATCACACCTTCGCGGATCACGCCGTCGATAGACGCTCTGACGAATATGGACTGATCGCCCACCAGCTTCAGAATCAATCCCGGCGGCGCGCCCGCCTCAATTCGCGGCAACAATGATTTGACGTGCGCGATAATATCCAGCGTCGAGGCACTGCCGTTTTTCTGGATAGTGGTGAGAACCGAGTGTTGTCCATCCACGCGCACTAAGTTTTGTTGCGGTGAATATCCGTCACGGACGTGCGCCACGTCGCGCAATAAAATTGTCGAACCATCCACCGATTTGATCGGCAGATCATTCAATTCATCCAGCGCGTTGGTGCTGGCGTTGAGCAACACGTTGTATTCAAATTGCCCGATTTTTTCCGTACCCGCCGGCAGAATCAAATTCTGCTTGGCGATGGCATTGCTCACATCCTCAGGAATCAAGCCTTTGGAACGCAATGCCTGCATATCCAAATCCACCGAAATTTGCCGGTTCTTGCCCCCGTATGGCGACGGCACAGCCGCGCCTTGAACCTGCGCCAATTGCGGACGAATAAAGTTATTGGAGATGTCGAAAAGCTGGTTATCCAGCAGCGTGTCGCTGGATAAAGCCAACTGCATCACCGGCACGCTGGACGCGTTGTAACTCAAAATCAGCGGCGGCGTAATGCCCGGCGGCAAGCGTTTCAGCACCGTCTGCGACAGCGCGGTTACCTGACTGACAGCGGCATTGATATTGACTTCCGGCTGAAAGAAAATTTTAACGATGACCACACCGGGCAAGGACTGCGATTCGATGTGTTCAATATCGTTGACCGTGGTGGTCAGTTGCCGCTCGTAATAAGTCGTGATGCGGTTCGACATATCAGCGGGTGGCATACCGTTGTAGGTCCACACAGCACTAACGACGGGCACTTTGATGTCGGGAAAAATATCGGTGCGCATGTTCACGTAAACCAGCGGACCGAGAATCACAATCAGTAAAGCAAGAACAGTAAACGTATAGGGTCGGCTTAACGCGACCCGGACTATCCATAACATGTGAATTTACTCCAAAATCTTTCGGGCTATCGGCCACCACAAACGCGTGGTGTAAATCTAAAGTCGGCGGATTCTATCCTAATCCCTATTAGAAAAAGCTAAATTTAATTTCATCAATTTTCCCCACCAGCAAAGCATACCCAAGCCCCGCGACACTAACAAAATATCGTGGCACGCGATCCGGGATGGGCATCGGTTAATTCGAATTTGAAATTATGCAATCTGATGACCGCCATCACAACACTCAGACCCAGACCATAGCCGGGCGTATGCGTATCGCCACCGCCGCGATAAAAGCGATTTAATACCGCAGTGCGCTCACTTTCGGCGATGCCCGCACCGCTGTCGATAATATCAATCCTAACTTTTTTATTTTCCAGGGAAAGTCGCGCTTCAACTTGCCCGCCAGCCGGAGTGAATTTGAGCGCGTTATCCAATAAATTATTGACTGCTTCGAATAAAAGTTCGCCGTCTGCGTAAATCGACGCGGTCTCCACCACCGTCAATCGCAAATGTATGCCTTTGTCTTCCGCAAGCGGCGCAAAAAAACCAACCGCCTGCTCCAAAATATTTTCCGGCTGTAGCATTTTGAAGTTGGACAAGCGGCGATTATTTTCAATCTCCGAAATACGCAACAAGGCGCGAAAACGCTGCAACAGCGCGTCGACTTCCGTAATCGCCTGCTCAACCATGGAGCATTGTTCCGGCATATTTTGCAGACTTTGCTGGGTGCGATACAAAACCGCGCGCAAACGTGTCAGCGGGGTGCGCAAATCATGCGCGATATTTTCGCCAGCACCTTTTACTTCCAGCATCAATCTTTCGATCTCACTCAACATCCTGTTGACGATAGCCGCCAGCATATCGAGCTCGTCGCGGTGGCGGCTCACGGGCAGTCGATTGCTGAAATCGCCACGCATAATCAGTTCGCAAACCTGCCTGATTTGCTCAACGCGGCGCAGCGGGCGAAAGCCCAGTGCCAGCCCTATCATCAAGCCGGTCAAAATAGTCAACGAGCCGCCCCAAAAAAAAGCGCGGCGCATGATGTCACCAAATTCGATGAGTTGCTGCACATCATGTCCGATCAACAATATTTCACCGGAGCTCAGGCGTATCGACAGCACGCGGGTCGGCAAGGCTTGTATATGCGTATCGGTCGAGAGCAAAACACTTTCCGAAATCTGCCCGTCTGCCGCCATGCCCTTGGGCAGCTCGGCGATATTCCCGGCGACCCGCTTACCGTCCGGCGTGAATAATCCGTAATAATAAATATGGCGCAGATCGCGCTGTATGCTTTTATCAATTTCATCCAGCAAACGATTCTGCTTTACCGCAGTCAGCCGGGTATTTTCCAGCGTCAAAATCTGATCCACCCGACGGGTCATTTCTGTCGCGGTTTGCCAATACACAAATCCCAGTAACACGATTACGCACACGGTAAAAATCAGGCTGTAAAGCAGCGTCAGCCTGAACGCAACCGTGCGCGAAAGTTCAGCAAGGCTCATTGAACATATACCCGGAGCCGCGCACGGTATGAATGAGTGGCGACACGCCGGGAACATCGACTTTACGGCGCAGGCGGCCGATGTGCACATCGATGATATTGGTGCCGGGATCGAAGTGATAACCCCACACCGATTCAAACAACATGGTGCGGGTGATGTTTTGTCCGGCGTTGCGCATCAGGTATTCCAGCAAGCGAAATTCTGTCGGCAATAAATCTAAAACTTTGTCACCGCGACGCGCCTGCCTCGCCACCAAATCAAGCTCAAGATCCGCAACCCGCAACTGGGTTTGGTGTGCGGTTCGCTGTTTACGGCGCAGCAAAACTTCCACGCGCGCCGCCATTTCTTCCGAGGCAAACGGCTTGACCAGATAATCATCACCACCCGCGCGCAGCCCGTCGATGCGCTCATCCACATCGCTCAACGCGCTAATCATCAGCACCGGTGTGTCGATATTTTTTTCGCGCATCGTGGTCACGATAGTCAGTCCATCCACAAAGGGCAGCATACGATCCAGCGTGATGAGATCGTAGTTTCCGCTTAACGCCCGCGCCAACCCCTCTTTGCCATCGCTTGCCCAATCCACCTCAAAACCATGGCTATTCAATTCAGCCACAATTTCCCGCGCGGTCGTCTCGTCATCTTCTATCGTCAGAATTTTTGCCATGCACTTTAGCTTCCTATCGGTTTATTCAGCTCACACCAAAATCGTCATTACACCGATTAAAGATAACATAATCGCCCCGCAACAAAATGAAACAAACTTCATCTTCGTGGTCAGGCTGACAGGCAAGAAAAAACCCGCTGTGTTGCCACAGCGGGTTTTAATCGTTCCAAATTCCAACTGGCTAGGCCAGCAGGTGATTATAACCAGCGGCTTGCTGCGGAATTTTGCAGCTTAGTCGAATGGCTAGTAGTTTCATCAGAACTTAACGCGCAGACCCGCACCGTAGGTATTGAAGGTTGCGATACTGCCAAGACCAGTAGCCGTAACTGCTGCACCAGATTTTTTATCCAACATCACTGCTGCATACAAATTAGTACGCTTGCTCATGTTGTACTCAACCATGGCTGAGTAGTACTTATCGTCAGCATCGAGAACTGCACCGTAAGCTGGTGTTTTAGCATCGTAGAAACCCACCGAAGCTTTGATTGCTGGAGCAATTTGATAGTTCGCACCCAACCAGTAAACATTGATGTTTTTCTGCGCACCAGTAAACTGGGACACTGTGCCGATGTTGTAGCTATAGATGGTAGTCAAAGTCTGATCCACACCATAGTTACTAGGTGCAGAAATTTGCATACGCTCGTAACCCGCCTTCAAGGTCAACGCATCCATGGCTTGATAACGACCCGCCAACATGTAGGAACTCAGATTAACGAACTGCGCGTTAACTGTGTTAGTCGCTGTACCCGCTGAAAGTGCAGTCGTATCACTAGCTTGTTGGAATGCGGCTTGTACACCAAACGTATCCGCTTCGTAACCCACATTCAACTGAGCATTGCTGCGTGCTGAAGAGGAATTAGCCATG
>JBAVPP010000048.1:0-6426 GCA_049693175.1 Gallionella sp.
TTCAGCGTGTGGCCGGCACGGCGCGCGGCGCGGCTCGATCCGGTAACAGCGTTGGTGGGACGATGATGAATACACCTAATAACCTACTGCGCGATCCGATAGCTGCGTTGCCCGGTGTTCGCTCCTCGCCTACCTTTTTGGTATGTCTCGTTCGCTGCGCTCCCTGCGCCTTGCTCTCGAACCGCTCGCTACGGTTCTTAGGAGTATTCAATGCTCTTAACTGATCTCATTAAACTCACCACCTCCAGTTTTCTGGCGTATCGGATGCGCAGTTTTTTGACCGGATTGGGCATCGCCATCGGCATTATGGCGGTGATTTTGCTCACTTCAATCGGCGAGGGCTTGCATCAATTTGTGTTGTCGGAATTTTCGCAATTCGGCACTAATCTCATCGCCATCCAACCCGGCAAAGCGCAGACGCAGGGCGGCAGCGTGGGTATTTTTGGTTCGGTGCGCACTATCTCCATCGAAGACGCGCAAGCCTTGCGCCACTTGCCCGATATCGAGTTCGTCAATCCCAGTGTGACCGGCAATGCGGAACTGCGTTTCGAGGGCAAGACGCGGCGATCCACGGTGTTTGGCGCGGGTCACGATTTGCCGCGCGTCATGTCGAGTAGAATCGCGCTGGGTAGTTTTTTACCCGACGATGATCCGACCCAGCCGCGCGCCTTGGTGGTGCTGGGTTCTAAAGTGCGGGATGAATTGTTCGCCGGAAAAAATCCGCTGGGCAATTATTTGCGAGTCGGCGGGCAACGCTATCGCGTGGTTGGTGTGATGGAACCCAAGGGGCAGATGCTGGGCTTCGATCTCGACGATACCGTGTTCATTCCCGCCGCGCGCGCGCTGGAATTATTCAACCGTCCCGGACTGATGGAAATACAAGTGAACTACAAGTCTTCGGCCAATCTGGATAGGGTTGTGAGTGCCGTCACGATGTTGTTAAAAGAGCGGCATGGGCGCGAAGACTTTACGCTCATCCCGCAAGAAAAAGCACTCGAAGTTTTAGGCTCGGTACTGGATGTCATCACCTTCGCAGTCGGCGCATTGGGCGGTATTTCGCTACTGGTCGGCGGCGTGGGCATACTCACCATTATGACTATGGCGGTCACCGAACGCACAGCAGAAATCGGCTTGCTGCGCGCTTTGGGCGCACGCGAAGGACAAGTGCTGACGCTGTTTTTGGGAGAGGCGATGCTACTCTCCGCACTGGGCGGTTTGGCCGGGTTGATACTGGGTGCGGGCATCGCGCAAGGCTTGCATTTCCTATTTCCCGCGCTGCCGGTCAATACCCCGTGGTTGTTCGCTGCGGCCGCCGAATTCAGCGCGATTAGCATCGGTCTAATCGCCGGTGTCGCTCCCGCACGACGCGCGGCCAGATTGAATCCGGTTGATGCTTTGCGCAACGAGTGATGGTTAATTGCGAGGCAAAAGCAGAGGGGCGGTATGAACCGCCCCTCTGCTTTTTTGCTGCTTTAACTTACGACTTTATCAAGCAAGTCCGGCCCAGCTTGCAATCGAAACAGACATCGCTGCCAGCCAGCCGAATGTCATGTGGAATTCTCTGTCTTCTGCGCGGATGTTGCTGTTGTTTTCGGTGTTCATGCTGAGTCTCCTTAAGCAAAATCGTTAAAAATTCAAAACTTCTTGTGGTGTCCAAAGTGAACTGGACAGGCATAGGAGTGGCGCATCGGATTTTAGTTCCAAGAAATATTTGAATGGTGATAAAACGATGCCGGGAAATGTGTGCCGAGGATTAAAATAATCAGGGTAGTCAGGAAAATAAATTTGGTCTACCATGCCCTTGTGACTTGGTAGCTTATGCTCACGGAACTAAAATCAAAATGCCAAGTCTCAGACGTGTCCAGTATTTTGGGCGTAAGTTCAAATAACTTTTTCTTAACATCGCTAAGAGGTAATGACCATGACACAAAATTCCACATCATTGCAAGAAGCTCAACAAAAAAAATTACAAGAACTGCATCTTCAACAAGCTAAACTGAAAGAACTGCAAACCGAATTGGCAAATCTCAATGCAAAAATTGAGAACAATGAGAAGTTGTCTGCGGAAGACACCAAGTTTGTCGGTGAACTCGGTTGGTTGAGCGCGTTGTCGGTATCGATTGCCACGATTGCTGCCAGCGTTTAATCCAAGTCAAAAAATCGGACAGAGTTTAATCGGTTCGATTTTGCAAACAAAAGGCCAGTCATCACGACTGGCCTTTTTTACGGGAAATGAAGTCAGGCGTAACAGCGCAAACGCAGCGAGAATTGTCGCAAGGCTTCAATGCCGCTATGTTCGGCGCGATGACACCAGTCTTCCAAGTCTTTGACCAACTGCTCTTTGGTGGCGGTGGAGCGTTGCCAGATGGCGGCAAGTTCCTGGCGCAAGGTGTAGGCCGTGTTCAGTTTTTCACTGGTTTTGATTACCTTAGCCAGCTCGAGTTTTTCCTGTTCGCTCAGATTGTTCGCATCCAGATGCAACCAGTGTTTGACGCGCTTCATATCCATGGCAGCCATGTGCGGCAACGCCTGTTTGAGTTGCGTAATTTCTTCGCGATAGGTGTGCTGGAGTGTCTTGGCATACTTGCTCAAAACCTCGTAGCGATTGGTGATCACGGCTTGCAAGGTCGCGGCATCGCACACGGTTTTGCTTTTATCGAGGCGCACTTGCGGTGGTAATTTTTTCGCCTGAGCCAGACCCAAGGCTTGTAGCGTGCGGATATACAACCAGCCGATGTCGAACTCGTAAGGCTGGGTGGAAAGTTTCGCCGAGGTCGCGTAAGCGTGATGGTTGTTGTGCAATTCTTCACCGCCGATCAGGATGCCCCAGGGAACGAGGTTAGTCGAAGCGTCGGCGCACTGGTAAGTACGGTAGCCCCAATAATGCCCCGCGCCGTTGATGATGCCCGCCGCCGTGACCGGTATCCACGCCATTTGCACCGCCCAAATGGTCAGCCCTATCGGTCCGAAACACAGCACGTCGATTGCCAACATCAACACGATACCCCATGAACTGCGCTTGCTGTACACCTGACGCTCCAGCCAATCGTCGGGTGTGCCGTGACCGTAGCGCGCCAGCGTTTCCTGATTGCGCGATTCTTTTTTGTACAGCTCGTAACCTTGCAGCAACACAGTCTTGATGCCCAATATCTGCGGGCTGTGCGGGTCATCCACGGTTTCGCATTTGGCGTGATGTTTGCGATGGATGGAAGCCCATTCCTTGGTGACTTGCGCGGTGGTGAGCCACAACCAGAAACGGAAAAAGTGGCTGGCGATAGGATGCAAATCCAGCGCGCGATGCGCTTGATGGCGATGCAAAAATATGGTCACCGACGCGATGGTGATGTGGGTCAATCCCAGTGTGACGAGGACAACTCCCCACCACGGCAAATCGAAAAATCCAGTCAACATAAACTCACTCCCTGAATTGATGAAAAATAATTATTGTGATGTTCAAACACGTTCCAGCACGGCTGCAAAAAATCCGTCGGTGTCGTGCAAATGCGGACGCAGTTCCAAATAATCGCCCATTTCCAGCGACACCTTTTGCTGTTGCAAAACCTCTCCGGCGGGACGAAGCACGAAGTCGGGATGCGCGCTTAAAAATGCCCGCACGATGTCCTGGTTTTCTTCCGGCAAAATACTGCACGTCGCATATACCAAGCGTCCGCCTTTTTTTACCAGCCGGCTCGCCGATGCGAGTATGGCGGTCTGTTTTTGTTTGAGTTCTTCCAGGCTTTGCGGCGACTGGCGAAATTTCAAATCGGGGTTGCGGCGCAGCGTGCCGAGGCCGCTGCACGGCGCATCGACCAGCACGCGATCAATCTTACCCGCCAGACGTTTTACCTTGAGATCGTTCTCATGCGCGATCAGCATAGGCTGAATGTTGGACGCGCCGGAGCGTTTCAAACGCGGCTTGAGATTGGCTAGACGTTTTTCCGACACGTCCATCGCGTACAAGCGACCTTGTGAATTCATTAGTGCCGATAACATCAAAGTTTTGCCACCCGCGCCCGCGCAAAAATCCACCACCATGTCGCTGCGTTTGGGCGCAAGCAACAATCCGAGCAACTGGCTGCCTTCGTCCTGCACTTCGACTTTGCCTTCGGTGAACAGCGCGTCTTTGTTCAGCGGGATTTTTTCTTTGAGACGTATGCCGACTGGCGAATAAGGCGTAAGCGTGGCGGCGATGTTTTGCGCGTGCAGCACTTGCAATACTTCATCGCGCTTGGCCAGCAAAGTGTTCACGCGTATGTCCAGCGGCGCGCCTTGCTGCATGGATCGACCGATGGTGAGTATGTCTTCGTCGCTATACGACGCGCGCATTTTTTCCACCAGCCAGTCGGGCAATTCGGCTTGCACGGACAGCGGTAGCGTTTCCAATTTCACGCCTTTGACCGTCGCCAGCCACTCCCGCTCATCGCGTTGTAAAACCGGTTCGATTTCGCGCAGATTGTAGCCGCCGAAACGCACGAGATACGCCAGTGCCATGCGGCGCGGCGTGGCTTTATCCGCGCAACATTGCTCCAGCAGCAAACGGTGGCGCAATGTGCCGAATACGGTTTCGGCAACGAAGGCGCGCTCGTTCGAGCCTATGCGTTCCTGTTGGAAAAAATAACGCAAGGTGGTGTCGGCGGGATGCTCAAGCGGCAGGATGCCACGCAAAGCCAAGATGGCAAGATCTAAACGGTATTCGGTGATGAGCATGATGTGGTGCTGAAAAATTAAGGACACATTTTAGCAGGATTGGGGAGCTAGGATTTGGCAATTAGGATTTGAAAAACTGCTGCACCGCTTTAACTAAATCCCAGCTCCTAAATCCCAAATCCTGCTTCACTCATCAGCCACCCGTATGTCCGTCACCACCATCTCGTATTCGATATTGCCATTTCTATCGGTCTGCCTGATTTTCACCGGCAGCAAGCGGTATTCCTCACCCAGCCAAATATCCAAATAAGATTCATTGGGTGCGTGGCGTTTACGGAAAGGGATAGCGTGTATTTTTCCCATGCGGGTGTCTATCGTTTCTGCTTCGCCGATGTCGATGTCGTAGCGATCCAGCTTGCTGCCGTCGCTGATATTCAGCGCGATATTATTATCGTTCCACGGAGTCTGGCTCATCTGGAACATGAAGCTCACTCTGTCTTGGCTGCCGTCCGGTAACGCCACACTATTGCCCGCCGAAAATGACAGCGTCTTTTCCATCCAGTTGAATAGCGCGGAGCGAGACTCCTGCCCGCTGCCGGTTACTCTGGAGTCACTATATTGATCGGGCTTCAAGCCGTTCGCAGTCAGCGTGCCTTTGCTTGTCCAAGTGAGATCAAATTTTTTGAACAAGCTGACGATGCCGGTGGTATTCGCTTCGACTTTGATGGTGTAGCTTTTGTCGTCCGCAATTTCAAAACGCAGCCGCGCATCGCCGACGCGGAAACTGGTTCCTTTGTAAACGGCGAAGGCAAGTTGCGCTTTTTTCGGCAGCGGATGGACGGGCGCACTCGCGGCTACCGCAGAGGCCGATGCGACCGCCGAGGCCGCCTCGACAGCCGATGCTGCCTCTACTGCCGAAACAGCTTCGACAGACGATACCGGTTCGACTGCTGAGGCCGGAATAGGCAGCGCGTCGGCGATAGGTGGCGGGACAGGTTTGTCAAAATGAGGTTTGGCGCGTGGTTTTGGTTTGGGTTTGGCCGGTGCAATTTTGGGCAGCGGTTCGAGCTTGGCCTGCAGGGGCGGCAAAGGAATTTCGGCTGGTGTGAGCGTGACCATAGGCGTGAAAATCAACACCAGATGCAGCAACACCGACACGGCGATGGCAAGCGTGACTCTTGCGACAGGAGATTTGGGAAATGCAATCACGGTTGGGTTTCAAGTGAGCGCAACTCTTGGGTGAGTTTGCCGCCATCCGGGTCGGTGATGATGATTTTGCAGGGCAGGTTGTTGCGCGTGATTGCCAGCCAAATCTGCGTGCGAGTCTCGCCTTTTTTCGCCTCGCTATCAAGATACCAAGTGTCGAATTGTCCCGCACTGGAATTGCACGGCGAGCCTGTGGTGACGGCATAGCGATAGTGATCCAACTTGCTGCCGTTGGTCATGGGAAATTCCAAATTTTGCGCGTCATGCGGATGCAAAAAAATGAACTGGTACATCGCGCTCAAACGGTCTTGCGTGCCGCTCGGCAAATCCAGATTAGCGTGAATGCCGTCGTGATTGAGCTTCAGCTGACGGGTGCCCCAGAGAAATTTTGCATCGCTGCTTTTGCGCGAGTCAGCCTCATATTGATAACTGAATTCTTGCGGTTGCAAACCTTGCGCGGTGACCGTGCCCGTGCTGTGTATGAGGATTTTTCCCGGTCTAAAAAACGCGACCAGACCGAGCGGAGTGGCGGTGCTGGTGAGCGTGTAATGGTCGGCATCACGGGTATAGAGA
>JBAVPP010000049.1:0-4294 GCA_049693175.1 Gallionella sp.
GTGTGCAGGGTTCGGTGAATCAGATTGCCGGATCAGTCAAAGAATTTGTCGATAGCACCCGTGCGATTGCAGGCATGACCCAGCGAGTCAAAGACATCGCCAATCAAACTAATTTGCTGGCATTGAATGCCGCCATTGAAGCGGCGCGCGCCGGTGAGCAGGGGCGCGGTTTTGCGGTGGTTGCCGATGAGGTGCGCAAACTGGCGGAAAAATCCGCGCAGTCGGCGAACGAAATCGACGAAGTGACGAATTCTCTGAATCAAAAATCCAACCATGTCGAATCCACCGTGCAATTGGGTTTGCGTTCTTTGCAAACCACGCAAGAGCAGGTGGAGCGTGTCTCCGTGGTGTTGGCGGGTGCGGGTGAATTGGTCTCGCAATCGAGCAAAGGCGTGAACGACATCGCGGCATCGGTCAGCGAACAAAGTCTCGCCAGTTCCGAAATCGCACGCAACGTCGAACAAATCGCGCAAATGTCGGAACAAAATCATTCGGCGGTAACGATGAACACTCAGGACATAGTGCGCCTGGAAGAATTGGCGAAAACACTGCAATCCGCAGTGAGCCGCTTCAAGGTCTGAGAGACAGGATTTAGGAACTGGGATTTGGGATTTGGGAACAGTGGTGCAGAGGTTTTTCAATCCTCAATCCAAAATCCCACTTCCTAGAATAAGGAGAAACACATGTCAGACTTGTTACGAAACATTGATGCCCGAACCAAGTTGGCGGGAACCAATAAGCTGGAAATCTTGATGTTCACTTTGGGCAAAGACGTGCGCAGCGGACGCGAAGAAAGTTTTGGCATCAACGTGTTCAAGGTGCGCGAGGTGATGCATATCCCGCCGATTACGCGCGCGCCTGAAATGCCGGCCTCGGTGGAAGGCATGGTCAGTTTGCGCGGCGCGTTAGTGCCGGTAATCGACCTGGCAAAGTATATCGGCATCGAGACCGAGACCAAGCCGGCAATCATGATCGTCACCGAATATAACGGACATACCCAGGGATTTTTGGTGCGTGCCGTGGACAATATTTTGCGTTTGGATTGGGCTTCCATGCGTGTGCCGCCCGCGATGTTGATGGCAGAAATGGGCGGTTTGGTGACGGCGATTACCGAGCTGGAAGACAAGCGTCTGGTGATGATGATAGACGTGGAAAAAGTGTTGTCTGAAACCACCAATTTTGACAGTGATGCACTGATTATTAAAAGCGTGCAGCCGCTGGGTAAAGACCGCACGGTGTTTTTTGCCGATGACTCGTCGGTGGCGCGCCATCAGATCGCCCGCACACTGGACGCGATGCAAGTCAAACATATTTCGGCAATCAACGGCAGACAAGCGTGGATAGAGTTAGCCAAGATGGCAGATTACGCCGACGCGACACATACGCCGCTGAAAAACATGGTGCAAGTGATTTTGACTGATGTGGAAATGCCGGAGATGGATGGCTACATGCTGACGCGCAAAATCAAGGCGGATAAACGCTTTATTGGTATTCCGGTGTTGATGCATTCGTCCCTGAGCAGCACTTCCAACGAGCAATTGGGTAAGACCGTGGGCGTGGATGAATACGTGCCGAAATTTGAGCCGCAAAAGCTGGCGCAAATGTTGGCGAAATTGTTGGGCTGAAAGGCGGGATTTAGAAATTAGGATTGATGGGCGAGGATTTGGGAACCGGGATTGAGTGAAGAGCGGTGCAGCGGTTTTTCAATCCAAAATCCCAAATCCAAAATCCTAGTCAATGAGGAGATTGAAATGAGTTACTCGGAAGAGATATTGGATAGCAGTGACGCGGGACTGTTGGGTCATGTCGATGCGCGTACTAATCTGGCCGGTTCCAACAAAATGGAAATCCTGTTGTTCAGCTTGGGCGGTGGCGAACGGTTCGGCATCAATGTATTCAAGGTGAAAGAAGTGTGCCCGGCGGGAAAAATTACCCGCACGCCTAACATGCCGAGCGGCGTGGATGGCATTGTGTCTTTGCGCGGCCATGTGATGCCGGTGCTGAATCTGGCGAATTTCATGGACATGTATCCCAAGCATAAACATCAAACCATGATGGTCGCGGAATACAACAATCACATCCTGGGTTTTCTGGTCGAGAGTGTGGATCGCATCATTCGCGTGGATTGGGACAAGGTGCGCGCCACCGAAGGTATGTTGTCCGACAAAGGCGCGTTAATCACCGCCATTACCGAATTGCAGGATGGCTCGCTGGTGTCGATCTTGGATGTCGAGCAGATATTGGCGAACGCATTCGGTGAAGCCATTGTGGGCAATGTTGAGCGTGTCGAATCCAATCGTGATTTGTGCATTTTCTTTGCGGATGACTCGATGGTGGCGCGCCGAAAAATCGCCGAGGTGTTGGACAAAATGGGCGTGAAGCATATCGCCGCGCACAACGGCAGAGAAGCCTGGGACAGACTCAAGTCTATGGCAGATGCGGCACAGACAGCGGGTGTCGATCTGCACCAGCAAATACAAGTGATTTTGAGCGACGCGGAGATGCCGGAAATGGACGGCTATGTGCTGACCCAGCATATCAAGTCGGATCGACGCTTCGACGGTATTCCGGTGGTGATGCATTCATCTTTATCGTCTGATGCGAATCGTGCCATGGGTAGGCGTGTCGGGGTGGATTACTACGTGCCGAAATTCGATTCGGTGATTTTGTCGTCAACATTGAGACCGTTGCTTACAAAGGATTGAGGATTTGGGGTTTTGGATTGAGTGAAATGCGGTGCGGGGGATTTTCTAAATTCTCAATTCTCAATCCTGGAAAAAGGAGATAGTCATGGGCATAGAAGATACAAAATTTTTGGTGGTGGATGATTTTTCGACGATGCGCCGCATCGTGCGCAATCTTTTGAAAGAACTGGGTTTCGTTAATGTGCAGGAAGCGGAAGACGGCGTGGAAGCGTTATCAAAATTGCGCGCGAATGAATTTGATTTTGTCGTTTCGGATTGGAACATGCCAAACATGACCGGTTTGGAATTGCTCAAGCAAATACGCGCCGATGCCAAGCTCAAACATCTGCCGGTGCTGATGGTGACGGCGGAAGCAAAAAAAGAAAACATCATCGAGGCGGCGCAGTCTGGCGCGAGTGGCTATGTGGTCAAGCCGTTTACCGCCGCGACGCTGGATGAGAAGTTGAAAAAAATATTTCAAAACATGCAAAAGTGAGGCTCATCATGGCAAGCAATCCAGCATCACAAGAATCGGATGATCTCGAGGCATTGTTCGACAGCATCTTGGAAGCGAACAATGCCGAAAGTTCCGCCAAGGTTGTTCCGCTGCCCGTGGTGAATACGGAAAATGCAGCGACTGAATCCGGCGAAAAAGTCATCAACCAAATCGGTCACATGGCGCGTACTTTGCATGACACCTTGCGCGAATTGGGACTGAACAAGGAAGTCGAAAAAGCCGCTTCGTCTATTCCGGATGCGCGTGACCGTTTGAATTATGTGGCGACGCTGACGCAGCAAGCGGCGGAACGCGTGCTCAATGCGACCGAGGCGGCGCAACCTATCGCGGCGCAAATCGAAAGCGAAGCGGAACGCCTCGCCAAGCAATGGGATTTGTTGCTGGACAAAAAACTCGACATGGAAAAATTCAAGAACCTGGTCACGCAGACCAGCGTGTATTTGCATGAAGTACCGAAAAAAACCAAGGTTGTGAATGGCTATTTGGTGGAGATCATGATGGCGCAAGATTTTCAGGATCTGACCGGGCAAGTCATCAAAAAAATTATCGCGGTGACGCAAGAAATGGAGCAGCAATTATTAGCGATGTTGATAGAAAACGTTCCTGCTGCTGCTGCGAAAACGGATTTGCATTCTGGTCTGCTGAATGGTCCGGTCATCAGCGCAGCCGGACGCAGCGATGTCGTGACCAACCAGGATCAAGTGGACGACTTGCTGGATAGTTTGGGATTTTGAAGCAGGATTGAGGGTTTGGGATTTAGGATTGAGTGATGAGCATTGCAACGAGGTTTTTCAATTCAAATCCCAAGTCCTAGCTCTTAAATTAGGAGAAAACAATGAACGACTTTGCGGGCATGGAAGAACTGTTGCAGGACTTTTTGACGGAGGCTTCGGAGATGTTGTCCGATGTGGATGGCAAGTTGATTTATCTGGAAAAATCGCCTGAAGACACAAAATTGCTGAATGATATTTTTCGCGGTTTTCACACGATCAAAGGGGGCGCGGGTTTTTTGAACGCGACCGAATTGGTGACGGTGTGTCATCTGACTGAAAATCTATTCGATAAATTACGCAATGGGCAAATGATACTCAAT
>JBAVPP010000050.1:0-3235 GCA_049693175.1 Gallionella sp.
ACTTTTCACGCAAATACGCAATTGCCTCAATGAGACCAGTCATTGAAAAAGCAGGAAAAAGGCAAGTGCTGATTGCCTGATAGGTTCAAAAAGCCGGTGCAGGGGAGGGCGCGCTGTGATGTTCAAACTGTTCCAGCAGCATTATCCAAACAGGCCGTGGTTATCGCGTCTACATTTAGAATCTGGTTTTACAAAAATCTATCCAGTAGCTTCCTGCTGTGCCTGTCGAGGCCATCGACATCTTCGACCAAAAATGAAATGCCCTGACTATCTGTGATCAACAGCGTGGTGAGTGTCAGACGACGAATGTGGTCTTCGGCTTTTAAGATAAATTCCGTTGAGCCTTTATCGGTGTCGACTGTCCATGTGCTGGGCGTGGCGTAGCTGCTGACTGCTTTGATGCAAGAAATCTTGGGCATAAATTCGCGCATGGCGAGTTCATCGGCCACTAGGTTGCGACTGGTTTCTGAAAGGCCTTGCATGTCTGCAATCCACACCAGTTCATGGCCATTTTCGCCGAGCAAAGAAACCCCTTCATCCGGCGCGGAAATGGGATAAGCGCGCACCACCATGATGCCGGTGTGCGCAATTCCAGTGCTGTCGATATACACCAATTGTCCGGCGATATTGCGGCTCAAGTTCAGGTCGTTCATACGTCAGCCTCAGTGTTTGTTTGCTCGACTAAATCGGGGTTCGCATTGCGTGCCTGTGCCATATACAAACGGTAATACGCGCCTTGTGTTGCCATGAGTTCGTCGTGGTTGCCGACTTCCACGACTTCGCCTCTGTCCAGCACCACCAGACGATTCGCTTTATGCAGCGTGGACAGACGGTGCGCGATGGCGATGGTGGTGCGGCCGTGCACCAGATTGTCCAAGGCTTTTTGGATTTCTTTTTCAGTCTCGGTATCGACCGATGCGGTCGCTTCATCGAGAATCAAAATACGCGGGTCGATGAGCAGGGCACGGGCGATAGAAATGCGTTGACGTTCGCCGCCGGACAAGCCATGACCGCGTTCGCCAACCAAAGAATCATAGCCGTGCGGCAAGCGCAAAATAAATTCATGCGCATGAGCCGCCCGTGCCGCCGCGACGATTTCGGCGCGTGTCGCGGCAGGTTTGCCGTAGGCGATATTCTCGGCGATGGAGCCAAAAAATAAAAAGGGTTCTTGCAACACCAAGCCGATGTTGCTGCGATATTCCGCGATGGGCAGTTGTCGAATGTTTACGCCGTCTATGCTAATCGAGCCTTCCGACACATCGTAAAAACGGCACATCAGATTCACCAGCGTACTTTTTCCCGAGCCGCTGTGTCCCACCAGTCCTATCATTTCGCCGGGCGCGATGTTCAGATTCAAACCCTTGATGACAGCGCGATTACCATAGCGAAAACCCGCGTCACGAATGTCGATACGTCCCGATACTGTTTCCAGATGCACAGGATGGGTCGGTTCCGGCACGCTGGAAACATGATCCAAAATATCGAAAATACGTTTTGCGCCGGAGGCGGCTTTTTGCGTGACGGAAACGATGCGGCTCATCGAATCCAAGCGCGTATAAAAGCGGCTGATGTAAGCGAGAAATGCGGTCAACACACCGACCGTGATTTCATCGCGCGACACCAGCCAGATGCCGAACGCCCACACCACCAGCAGTCCGATCTCGGTGAGCAGCGTGACGCTGGGCGAGAACAGCGACCAGATTTTATTGATGTGATCGTTGACCAAAAGATTGTGCTGGTTTGCTTCACGAAAACGGGTCGCCTCGCGGTTCTCCTGCGCGAAGGCTTTTACCACGCGTATGCCGGGGATGGTGTCCGCCAGCACATTGCTGACCTGCGACCAGACGCGGTCGATTTTTTCAAAACCGGTGCGCAGTTTGTCGCGCACGATATGTATCATCCAAGCGATGATGGGGAGTGGCAGCAAAGTGACGATTGCCAGCCAGGGGTTGATAGAAACGAGAATCGCGGCGGTCATCAATATCATCAGCACATCGGTGGCGAAATCCAATAAATGCAAAGATAAAAATACGCAAATGCGATCCGATTCCGAGCCGATGCGCGACATCAAATCGCCGGTGCGTTTGCCGCCGAAATATTCCAGCGAAAGTTTGAGTAAATGCTCGTAAGTCACGGTGCGCAAATCCGCGCCTATGCGTTCGGAAACCAGCGCGAGGATGTAGGTCTTCGCCCAGCCCAAACCCCATGCCAATAAGGCGGATGCGAACAATCCCGCCAGCAACCATGTCACTTCGACGGTATCGATGGGAGCGCCGTTTTGATACGGGATCAGCACTTTGTCCATCAAAGGCATGGTCAAATAAGGCGGCACTAAAGTCGCGGCGGTAGAAGCCAGCATCAGCAAAAATCCCGACAATAATTGCCAGCGATACGGACGGGCGAATCGCCACAGTTTTAACAGCGTCCAAGTTGAGGGTGGTATTTCCTCATCGTTGTCGCACTGCGGGCACTGTTCGTTAATCAGCAACGCGCCACATTTTTCGCAGCTATCGGGCGCGTCGAGATTAACTTTTGTGCCGGTGGTAAAGCACGCAAGCTGTTGCTGAAATTGTTTGATGAAACGCTGCGCCAGCGAATCAAGCGCAAGCGTGTAACGCCATAATGCTACACGCTGTTCGCCATCGAATAAGGATAGGCTGCCGACTCCGGCATGGTCGTGCTGCCGCAATTCGAGCGTGGGCGAATAAGCAAATACTTGAGGTGATGTTTGCTCGTCAGAAAAACTCAACAGGCATTTTTCTGTGAGAAGTAAGAGGCAGTTCTTAAAACGCAGTTCGGTGTCCAGATTGACTTCCAGCCACGCAATAATTTGCTCCGTCGCGGGAACATGTGCGTGCACATTGGTTTGCCAAGCATTAGGGAGGGTGGGATGAGAGTTTGGAATGTTCACATTGTTCGAGTTTTGCCGGAATCGGCGGATTTTACCTTGCCCTCTGGTAAACTAAAACGACTACTTGCGCGTTAAGGGAAAACAACACATTTATTGCATTTGAAAAAATGCAAAACCAGCCGCAGAGTGCACGGAGATTTCTGTGGATTCAAACCGTGTTGTGGATTGAACTGAAGAATAGGTTTTCTCGGTGTGCTCCGCGTTCTCTGTGGCTAAATTGTTTTGATTTATTTATAACGACTTTTACTCTTCTGGACGGATTGATGGAGTTTCTCAATATACTGCCGCTGCGCGGTCCCAATATTTGGACATATCGTCCGGTAC
>JBAVPP010000051.1:0-9520 GCA_049693175.1 Gallionella sp.
CCCGAAGACTGGGATGCCCTGCGCAAGCAAGGACATCTTATGCTGGACGACATGTTCGACTATTTGCAACACATACGTTCACGTCCGGTCTGGCAAACCATACCCGACGAAGTTCGCGCGCAATTTCAGCAACCCTTGCCGCACCATCCTTCCGACATCGTCACGGCACACCAGACTTTTATGCAGTCCATCTTGCCTTACGCGGTGGGCAATAGTCATCCCGGTTTCATGGGTTGGGTACATGGCGGCGGCACACCGGTGGGTATGCTGGCGGAAATGCTGGCCGCCGGTCTGAACGCCAATCTGGGCGGGCGCAACCAGATACCCGTGGAAGTTGAGCGACAAGTATTACGCTGGGTTTGTGAGCTTTTCGGCTTCCCCGAAGATGCCAGTGGACTGTTCGTCACCGGCACCTCGATGGCGACACTCATCGCTCTGCTAGTTGCCCGTCACGCCGCACTCGGCCCGCAAGTCCGCACCCTAGGCATTGCCGCCAGCGGCAAACGGCTGACCGCATATGCCTCGACCAGCGCGCATGGTTGTGTCGCCAAGATGATGGATATGACGGGAATAGGAACGGATGCGCTGCGTATGATTCCGGTGAACACACAATATGAGATGGACATCGTCGCATTGGAACGTGCTATCGAAAATGATCGCGCGAATGGCTATATACCTTTTTTCATCGCCGCCACCGCCGGCTCGGTCAACACCGGCGCGATAGACGCGCTCACCAGGATTGCCGATGTCGCCAAGCAAAATAAATTATGGTTTCACATTGATGGCGCATATGGCGCGTTGGCGATGCTCGCCCCCGACATCGCGCCTCGACTGAAGGGCTTGGAACGCGCCGATTCCATCGCGTTCGATTTTCACAAATGGGGGCAAGTTCCCTACGACGCGGGCTTCGTCCTGATACGTGACCGGCAACAACATTTCGACACCTTCGCCTCACCCGCCGCCTATCTGCGCCGCGAAACGCATGGCTTGGCGGGTGGCTCGCCCTGGCCGTGCGATTTCGGCGTGGATCTTTCTCGCAGCTTTCGCGCATTAAAAACCTGGTTCACTTTGCAAGTTTATGGGGCCGACAAAATAGGTCGGATCATCTCGCATACTTGCGAGCTTGCACGCTATCTCGCGCAGCGCATCGAACAAACACTTGAGCTTGAATTACTCGCGCCGGTCTCCTTAAACATCGTTTGTTTTCGTTATCGTTGTCAGGACGCGAATCGCATCAATGCAGAGATCGTCATCGCATTGCAAGAAGCTGGAATCGTCGCGCCTTCGACCACAATTTTGCATGAGCACTTGGCGATACGTGTTGCCATCGTCAACCATCGCACGAATAAAGGGGATATTGACGCGTTAATCCGTGCAACACTTGAAATAGGGACTGCCAGAATGACCTCCTGATAAACAGGAGCGGACATGACCCTACCCAATTCGCAAGCCAGCCATGAGTTCATCGGCCCAGCCGCGCTGATGCGAATGGCTTGTTCCGGCACGAATCTCACGCCCATAGGCGAAGGATTGCTCGCGTATGCCAGCGCGACACCCAGCGTGGCAAGTGCCGATGCACTCTTGGACCTTTCCACAATTTTGCAACTGAACCATAGTCGCGAAATCGCCTTGTCCGTGCAGAGCGAGGCACTCAAACTCAAACAACTTTATCATCTGCCCGCACCGCGTGGTGTCGCGGGAATACGCTTGCTCGCCTTGATGACTCCGGGCGATTTGATGAGCAATACACCATTGGATTTTTTGCTGGAAGATTCCGATATTTCATTGGATATTTTGTATGTCGCGCCGCATTTACCCTTCCCCGACACCTTGCCCGAACACGACATTCTGTTTGTTGCCATAGGTGAGTCGGACGAGACGCGTTCCTTGCTCGAACAACTCAGCGCGGCTCTGGAATATTGGCCGCGCCCGATATTAAATCAAGCGGGGCGCATCTCCTGGTTGGCACGCGATCGTGCTTATACGCTGTTGAGCAATCTGCCCGGTGTGCTCATGCCCGCCACAACACGCGTGTCGCGTACCGATTTGAACAACATCGGTCGCGGCATCGCTACGCTGGAAAATTATTTGCTCGATGGCGACTTTCCGCTCATCGTTCGTCCGGTCGGTTCACACGCCGGACACGGTCTGGAAATGGTGCAATCGCCCATCGAGTTATTGGGCTATTTGCATATCACCGCAGGCGAGACGTTTTACATTTCCCGCTTCATTGATTACAGCAATAGCGACGGCATGTTCCGAAAATACCGTGTGGTGTTGATAGCGGGCAAACCTTATGCCGCGCACATGGGCATCTCCACGCACTGGATGATTCACTACATGAACGCGGGCATGGCGGAAAGCGTGGAAAAACGCATGGAAGAAGCCCTCTTCATGGCACAGTTTGACGACACTTTCGCCATACGCCACGCCACGTCCATGCAAGCCATATATCAAGCCACACAACTGGATTATCTGGTACTGGATTGTGCCGAAACCCATGACGGAAAATTGCTGCTTTTCGAGGTGGATAACAGCGCGGTGGTGCATACCATGGATCCGGTCGATCTGTTCCCGTACAAGCCGCCTCAAATGCATAAAGTTTTTTATGCATTCCGGGCGATGTTGGCGAACACGCTAGCCGAACAACCGGACTAATCTTAGTCATGTCTAACATTCTAGCCAACACAGATGAACTCTTGGTCATGGGCGGCGATGCGCGTATCGCGCTCAACGCGCCGGGCGGCGTGAACCGCTATGGTTGTGGTGTGCTGCCCGTGGCGGACTTGCTTGATTTTGCCTCCTCAACCGCATCGGTAATTTCCCCTCACGCCTATCAGGCAGCGAACCAACTGCGCGTCCGTTTAGTAACCGAGTTAGGCTCACATTTGCCTGCCACTCTTTATGCGCGCGAACTATCCCATATGCGTAAGGAGCTCTTGGAATTGTGCAGGCTAGAAAATTTGCCTGAGCCGGATGTCGTCTTTGCCGCATCAGGTACTGACTTGCATCGCATCGCCGCACAACTGAGCTGTGCCGCTCAAGGACAAGCTGTGCTGGCAATCATGGTGGATGAAACAGAGACCGGTAGCGGTGTGTGCGCCGCGCTGCAAGCCAGCAGTTCGCATATCCAAATTGCTACGGTCACCTTGCGTCATGCCGATGGCACACCGCGCGATTCCGGTGCGATAGACGCGGAATTCACCTCGCTGGCGCAGCAGGCTGCCGCAGCCGGACAGCAGGTATTGTTGATACACGTGGATGTATCCAAGACCGGCATGATTGCGCCGAGTTACGCCTGCACCGCCGCGCTCAAAACCACGCTGGGAAAAAGTCTGGATGTCCTGATTGATGCGTGTCAATTCCGCATCGCGCCCGCCACCTTGCGCGCCTGTTTGGAACGAGGCTATAACGTGGCATTGACCGGTTCTAAATTCATAGGCGGGCCGAGTTTTTCGGGCGCGTTGCTCATACCCGCCGCCACCGCAAACCGATTACGCCATCAACTTTTTTTACACGAAGCGACTGCACCTAATTTCGGATTATTGCTGCGCTGGCAAGCCGCGCTATGCGAGTTGCGTCGTTTCCGCAATCTCAACACGCCGGACATTTCGAATTTTTTGCACAACTTTGCTCAGGCGATTAAAACACGGCTTAACAACGATCCCGCATTTGCCGAGGTTGGTGTTGCCAAATTAGATCGCTCGGCTTTACATGCCGAGACTACTTGGGACGACATACAAACCATATTCCCATTCCAACTCTACCGCAGCAATAAGTCGGAAAGTATCATGCTGGGTGCCGAACAAACAAAAAGTGTTTATCGCCGCCTTGCCACCACGACACCGCGCTGCCAATTCGGACAAGCTGTGAATTACGGCAACGGCTTGTATGCCTTGCGCCTGTGTCTCAGCACGAATTTGATTGAGCACGCACTAGCCAATAAAAATGCGGGCGATGACATCATCGCCAAAGCCTTAGCCGCGCTGGATCATGTATCTCGTCTGGCTAGTTTCCATCCGGTCAGGATAGTTCGTCGCAATGAGGTCTCAGAAATTTCACCCGGCACACATACCCAAGAAGCAATCCCATCCTTGAACCAACATCAACGTATCGCTCACGGATAAACATCCCACTTTTTCATCAGGAGAACAACATGAACAGCCCTCACACCACAATCAATTTGAAAGAAGCCGCAAACCATCTGGACAGCTTGCCCTCCATGCCGGTGATTGCGCAAAAATTGCTGGCGTTGAATCTTGATAGCGTGGAGGGCGAACGGATGCTGTTGAAACTCATCGAACAAGATCCGCAGATTTCCGCGAAAATTATCGGGCTGTCAAACACGCCTTTGTTCGGCGCGTCCAAACGCGTCACCTCGGTGCAGGATGCGGCGATTTTGCTGGGGCTAACGCGCGTCAAAGCCGTCACCATGAGCATTGCCGTGATGACCTCTTTAATCAAAAAACCGGCGGGCAAACTCGATTTGCAAAAGCTGTGGCTGCACAGTATCAGCATCTCGCTGGCGTTGCGTGTCTTGTCGCAAGCCATGCCGCGCAACACGCGCCCGCTCGACGATGAAATCTTTTTAGCCGGACTATTGCACGACATCGGATTCATGGTGCTCAATCATCTGGATCAAGAGCGCAGTGACGAACTACATGCGCGCCTGGCGGCCAATAAAGACCTGGATCCAGAACAGATTGAAAACGAATTGCTGGAAATGAACCATGGTGATTTGGGCGCGGAACTCGCGCGTTATTGGGAGCTCCCCGAGTCCATTATTGCGGTGATACGTTTTCACCATCAGCCGAATGACGAGCGTGCCATCACCGGTCAACCGTTGGTCAGCATGATTAACCTCGCGGAAAAAATCCTTGCCGAATACGGCACACAAAGAACCACACCTAAAATCATCGATGCGGACGAATGGAGCGCATTGGGCATCAATCCGACCCACGCGGATGAAATTTCCGCAAAGGTGCTCGAACAAGCCGAGATTGCCCAAGCCTCTGCCGGCACGCTGGGCTGAACACATGGCGGAAGTAACGTTGGATCAGCGGCAAAAGTTGGAGTGAGGCATGGCGGTCATCACGGTATTTAACCAAAAAGGTGGCGTGGGAAAAACCACGACTTGTTTGAACGTCACCGCCGCGTTGGATATCGCGCAGCAATGTCCCATCGCGCTGGACATCGATCCGCAGGCGCATCTCACTCTGTCCAGTGGCATTAAAGATGTGAAGCCGGATGCCGGCATGGCGGCGTTTTTTCGCGACAAAATTCCGCTGGATAATTTGCTACGCACCACCACACGCGGCTGGCAAATCATTCCCGCCACGCTGGAGCTGGCGAAAGTAGATGCCTTGCACGGCAACGATGCGCAAGCCGCCAGATTATTGGGCGAAGGTCTGCGCGAAGAATTGGCCTTGACTGGCGCGCCGATTATGATCGACTGTTGCCCGATGCTGGGCGTGTTGACACTCAACGCATTATTGGCCAGCGACCGAGTGCTCATTCCGGTATCGGCGGATTATCTTTCCTTGCAGGGCGTGCATAGGTTGGACAGCGCGCTGGGCGTGTTGGAAAAAAAGTTGCGCCGCACTTTCGAGCGTCGTATCGTCGTCACGCGTTTTGATTCGCGGCGCAAACTTTCTTATGAGATTTACGATAAACTCAAAGAGCGTTACGGTGATTTGGTGTGCAATACCCGCATTGGTGAAAATGTCGCACTCGCCACCAGCCCCATGCATCATCAGGACGTGTTCGCGTTCGCGCCCGGCAGTGCCGGTGCAGCCGACTATCTGGCGCTCACCCGTGAATTGATGGACAGCGGATTTTTCGCGCCCCGCGCCTGATTTTACATACGCCATACATACAAAATGGAACGATGCATATCGTCGATTTGTATCGTGGCTTGCGGCGGCTGATCATGCACATTGAAAGTACTGCTGATGAATATCGAACCACCACGCATTTCGGTGCGCGCTTTCTGCCACAAATCTGCCATGGGCACGGGTGAAAGATAAGCGAACACCACATCATATTTGGACAAATCGCAATCCCACAGACTGCCCCAGCGCGCATCGCAATTTCGGTAACCACCCAACTTGATGCGCAGCCAGCTCCACAAAAACGGAAACGGCGCGGACTCCACGCCGGTATAGTTTCCGTCCGCGCGAACTTTCGCCAAGTGCGTCAACACGCCGCCCAGCCCGGAACCCAGATCGACAAAGCTAAAGCGCGTACCGGCTTGCGCGGCTGGCAACAAATCTTGCAAAGCCACCCAGACTTTGTTGCTGGATAAGTACAAGGGAACTTGGGTGCGAAACGTGCTCCAATACACCAGCAGCAACAGCAGGAAAACTCCCAAATAAAAACCGGGCGGGAATCCAAAACTCAACGTCAACAGTAGTGCAGGGACAAACAACAGTTGAATCAGCCACCACCACTTGGCGAGTCCGGCGATATAACTGAGCGCGGCCGCGAGTAAGCCGCACAGCAAACCGAATAGCAAAGGTGTGACGTGACTATCCATCGCGTTCATTGTCGTTGCAATCAGCAGAACCGCCGCGAATTGCAGGAGCAAAGCCACGACCGACGGGGGAAGTTTGCCAAGTAAAGTTCGCATCATTTAACTTACGTTGCTAATTGTCATATCGTTATAGTAAGCTACGGTCAAATTACTAAAAACAAGATCAACAGCAAATGGAGTCTGTTTTTATATCAATCCGAATGTTTGTTCATGCTCGATGTCTCGGTAACACCGCCGAGATCATCCCAGTGTGATGTTTGCATGAAAAGAACCGCGCTAAATCTAACGGGCAAAATATAGCATGTCGGACACGACTTTATTCCATACCTTTTTCGACCATTTGCCCGGAATGGCCTTCCAGCTGCAAATGGATAATGAGGATGAGTATTATTTCAACTATGTCAGCCCGGGCAGTGCTGCCGTGCTCGACATCAATCGCATACAACTGGAACAACATCCGCATTTATTCTTCGACAACATCCACAGCGAAGACCAGCCGGACTTTTTGGAAAGTATGCGCTCGTCCATACTCAACACTTCCGCATGGAACTGGGAAGGCCGTTTCGTTCTATCCAACCGCAGCGAAACAAAGTGGGTCAATCTGCGTGCCACCTGCAGAAGAGATCCAAACAACAAAGCGATTCTGGAAGGCTTCCTGGTCAACATCAGTCAGGCCAAACGAAATGAAATCGAGATTAGACAGGCGCATCAGCAGTTGCGTGAACTTTCCTCGTATATCGAAAATTTCAAAGAAGCCGAGCGTGGCAACATCGCACGCAAAATACATGACGACATCGGCGTGCCACTGACCGCGTTGCGCATGGATTTGGCTTGGCTGACGCAACGTTTGCCGCGTGACGATGCTGTTGTGCAAAAAAAATCCAAAGCAATGGCAGAACTTTTGGAGAACGCCGGAAAAACCGTCAACAGTCTGATACACAGTTTGCGTCCCGGATTTTTGGATTGCTTCGGTGTGGTCGCGGCAATCGAAATCGAAGCCAAAGAATTTACCAAGCGCACCGGCATTTTCAACCGAGTCATCAAAAGCAAAGAGATTTGGGAGTTATCCGAAGAGCGTTCCACCACGCTGTTTCGCGCCTTTCAGGATATATTGAATAGCATCGTGGAACGCACTGGCGCGCATCAAATAAAAATAGCGATTGTCAAGCGTGACGACTGCGTGAGCCTAATCGTGTCGGATGACGGAAAAGGTTATGCCGGAACGATTTTCGCCAAGCAACAACCGCTGGCATTGCGTATCATAGAGCAGCGCATTCATCATTTGGGCGGTTGCACCGGCAGTGGCATCAACGATGATCAAGAGACAGAAACGATTGTTTGCTTGCCGCTGATCGAGCATGACTCGTGTTCTCATTTTGCAAAAAACCAACAAGCTTTATTTTGAACTTATGATTAGCATCCTCGTAGTAGATGACCATGCTTTGATACGCAAAGGGCTGAAGCAATTGCTAGACGACACACCCGACATACGCGTGACAGGCGAAGCGGAGAGCGGCATACAGGCAATTAAGATGGCGCGAGACCATGATTATGATTTGGTTTTGCTCGACATCGCTTTACCGGACAAACACGGTATCGATGTACTCAGACAACTCAAAACCGAGCATCCCGACATCAAAGTTATCGTGCTCAGTATGTACCCGGAAGACCAATACGGCGTGCGTACTTTGAAAGCGGGCGCGCTGGGTTATCTCAACAAACAAAGCGCGCCCGACCAACTCATAGGCGCGATACGACAAGTCATAGGCGGCAAAAAATATATCGGCGAAATTCTCGCTGAACAGTTACTCAATAATTTGATCGGCGAATCCCAAGAGCTATTGCATCACACCCTGTCGAATCGCGAGTATCAGACATTGTGTCTAATGGCATCCGGCAAAACGCTCACCGAGATTGCCAACACCATGGTGCTCAGCCCCAAAACCATCAGCGTGTATCGCAGCCGCATGTTGGAAAAAATGGGATTCAAAAACAATGCCGAAGCCATCCATTACGCAATCACCTATCAACTGGTCGAGGCCACTCATCAACATCCCGCCTAGTTTTTAATTTCTCACGCGGCACAACAGCCCAGTCTAATTGGGGGGATACTTCCCCGCTATTCCAAACATTGCAAGTTTCGCCTTGCCAGATAATTACGGACAATTCTTTCATTGTCCTGAATTATGAGCAATGCACATCTGAACCCGCCCGAGATTGCCCGCGAAACGCTGAAAACACTTGCGCTGCGCAAAATTCCGCCGACACCGGACAACTACAACAAAATCTACGCCGAGATCGGCGGGCTGCCCGCCGAAACAGGCATGGATGCCCATCATGTTCTGCGTGACATCGCGGCGTTGCTGGTCAAACAACCCGGCAAACCTTTGCTGGTGGGTAAGCAACTCCAAAAATCACTGGAAGCAAACAACTGGCAAAGCTATCTCGCCGAGATTGAAAAAATACTGCCCGTCAGCAAAGACGGCGCACTGATTCCATCCTGGTCAGAGTTAATCCGCGACCTGCTACGCCAACTGGAAACCCAACATAAGGGATTGACCGTCACCCGCAAACGCGAGGGGCTGGAAACGGTACTGACCCGCTTCGCAGCGAATCCGGAAACCCTGTTTGAAAAATTGAACGGGCTGTTGCGCTCATGGACGGTCACGCCCTCATCTCCCATGAACACACCAGACGCTACAGCCAATGCATCATCTGGCGCAATCCCAGAAAATATCGCTCCAGCGAGCACGGTAACTGCCGTGAGCAACGCGCCCGTCTCGCCCACGTCCGGCAACAGCGAAATGGATGGTGAGCTGCGTGAATTACTCGCGCTGACGTTGGAAAGCATACTCAGCACCCAGCCGGAATTCGCGGATGAAGTGCATGCCTTTGCCGAACAAATACGTGCGGCAAATAATTCCGAAGCCATCAACAAGATTGCCAAGCAACTGCGTCAACTCCGTCTCAAGGTCGAGATAAACGGGC
>JBAVPP010000052.1:0-1843 GCA_049693175.1 Gallionella sp.
CGATAAGGTGTTGGCGCAGGAAGAAGTGTGGATACGCCAAGGCGTGAAAGCGCGTCGCACCCGCAACGAAGGTCGCGTGTTGCGCTTGGAACAACTGCGCCGCGAACGCGCCGCGCGCCGCGAGAAAGTCGGCAAGGTCGAGATGGCGGTGGAGACCGGCGAACGCTCCGGCAAGTTGGTTGCCGAGTTGGAAAATGTTAGCAAAGCATACGGCGAACGTGTGCTGGTCAAAGATTTTTCCTGCCGTATTCAACGCGGCGACAAGATAGGTTTATTGGGTCCGAACGGCGCGGGGAAAAGCACGCTGCTGAAAATGATTTTGGGTCAATTAGAGCCGGACAGCGGCACGGTCAAGCTCGGTACAAAAATCGCGGTGGCATATTTTGACCAATTGCGCGAGCAGTTGGACGACAACGCAACACTGGCCGATACCATCAGCCAGGGCGCGGATTTTGTCGATATTGGCGGGCAAAAAAAACACGTCATCAGTTATCTGGGCGACTTTTTATTCGCACCAGAACGGGCGCGTTCGCCGGTGAAAAGTTGTTCGGGCGGTGAACGTAATCGCTTGTTGCTGGCACGTTTGTTCACGCAACCGGCCAATGTGTTGGTGCTGGATGAACCGACTAACGATCTGGATATTGAGACGCTGGAGTTGCTGGAAGAATTGCTGGCGAATTATGAAGGCACGTTATTTTTGGTCAGCCATGATCGAGCTTTTTTGGATAACGTGGTCACGCAAGTCATCGCATTTGAAGGTGATGGAAAGTTGCAAGAATATGTTGGTGGCTACGAAGACTGGGTGCGTGTGCAAAAATATCAAGCCGGTCTGGCCGCCAATAAATCCGCCGCTTCCACGCCACCCAAGGTTGCGACTGTGGCAGTCGAAAAGCCCAAAACCAGCGCGAAATTAAGTTACAAAGAAACCAAAGAATTGGATGAATTGCCCAAACAGATCGAAGCCTTGGAGCAAGAACAAATCGAAATCGCCACACACTTGGCGGATGGCACTATTTTTCGTAATGACATCAAACGCGCGCAGCAGTTACAGGCGCGTAGCGAACTGATAGACGCGCAGGTCTTGGAGTTGATGGCGAAATGGGAAGCATTGGAAAAGAAATTTAACGGTTAATTTTGGAGAAGAAAATAATGACGCAATATTCTAAACGCATGGTCATTGCACATTGGCTGACTTTGATTTTAATTGTCACCGCATGGTTATTGGGAGATTCTCTGAGTGACGCTCGACATGAAGGTAATGCGACACTGGCCGGCTATTTAATCCACGCTCTAATCGGTGACGCGGTGTTGTTATTGACGCTGCTGCGTTTTGTGTTTCGCCGCAAAGATGGCACGCCCGCGCCGATGGGAACAAGCATGATGGATAAAGTCGCCACCGGCGTGCATCACTTGCTTTATACCTTGCTGATTTTGATTCCGGTGAGCGGCATGATGACCGTATTCACCAGCAAGGTCGGTAGCGCGTTATTGGCGGGCGATGCAACTTTGTTGCCGAAAAAATTTACCGGTGTTTTCGCACACAACGTGCATGAATTATTGCTTAACATTTTGATCGTGGTGGTGGCCGTGCATGTGATGGGCGCGATCAAACATCAGTTCATGTTGAAAGATAATTTGATGAGCCGGATGTCATTACGCAAGCAAGATTAAGCGGGCGGCTAGGCAGTTATTGGGCATTGATTGCTTATCCACAAAATCTCTGGATAACTATGTGAATAACTCGTTTGTGAGCCTATTTAAGTGAGTGTCTTATAAGGGATTTTCTTACATTGCACTTTATTTACAATGTTGATAAAAATAAATAAAATCAATGGCTTACTGT
>JBAVPP010000053.1:0-2105 GCA_049693175.1 Gallionella sp.
GGAGAGAACATGGATAGCGCAGCCGTCAAAGAGTACTTGCTCGAATTACAAGAGCTCATTGTCGAACGTCTGGAACAAGTGGACGGCAAGAAATTCATCCGCGATAAATGGACGCGTGCAACAGGCAGCGGCGGCATAGGCAAGGGCGAAGGCATCAGTTGCATCATCGAGGAAGGCAATGTGTTGGAGCGTGGCGGTGTGGCATTTTCGCATGTGCAGGGCGACAAAATGCCCGCGTCGGCAACTGCGCATAGACCAGAGCTGGCGGGCTGTAGCTGGGAGGCGATGGGCGTGTCGCTGGTGATGCATCCGCGCAATCCTTACGCGCCGACTGCACATGCCAATGTGCGCATGTTCATGGCGCACAAACCCGATGGCGAAAAAGTTTTTTGGTTCGGCGGTGGCATGGACCTCACGCCGTATTACGGCTTCGAGGAAGACGCGAAGCATTTTCATCAGGCCTGCAAAAATTCGCTTGCACCATTTGGTGACGACCTGCATGCAAAGTACAAAAAATGGTGCGATGAATATTTTTTCTTAAAGCATCGCAACGAACCACGCGGTGTAGGCGGCATCTTTTTTGATGATTTGAGCGTGCCGGATTTTTCCACCGCATTTGCCATTCAGCAAAGCGTGGGCGACCACTTTTTATCGGCCTATGTGCCGTTGTTGGAAAAACGCAAAGACACGCCGTATGGCGAACGTGAGCGTGACTTCCAGTTGTACCGTCGCGGGCGTTATGTGGAGTTCAATTTGGTGATTGACCGTGGCACGATTTTCGGTTTGCAATCCAACGGGCGCACCGAATCTATTTTGTTGTCCATGCCGCCATTGTGCAAATGGCGTTACGACTGGCATCCCGAAAATGGTTCGGAAGAGGCGAAACTTTATGATGAATTCTTAGTCCCTAAAGACTGGGTTTGATTTCATCAATTAAGGAGCGCGACATGGGCAAGCATACTAAATTTTCAAATTTTTTATTGAGCGGAATTTTTCTGGCGATGACGTTAAGTGTGTCGCAAGTTTATGCGCACGATGACGACGAAAATGAACATGAACAACGCCACGAAAAACATGAGCATCAGCACCATAATCAGGACGAACGCGATCGCCATGCGAGTGCCGTGAATAGCCCAAAACTCAAGGCGGAATGCGGCTCGTGCCATGTTGTCTATCCGCCCAAAATGTTGCCCGCCGCCTCATGGCGCGAGATTATGGAACACCTCGATAAACACTTCGGCACGGATGCCAGTGTGAATGCCGCGACGCAGCGCGAATTGAGTGAGGTGTTGCAAAACAATGCGGCGAAGCGCGACGAAAACACATCGGGCAAACCCATTTTGCGCATCAGTGAAACGCGTTGGTTTCAGCGCGAGCATCACGAAGTATCACAACGTGCTTGGAACAATCCCAAAGTGAAAAACGCGTCCAATTGCGGCGCGTGTCACACGCGAGCAGACGAGGGACGTTTTGGCGAACATGAGGTTCATATTCCTAAATAATTTCTTCACCATGTCATTTCCATCTACGCGGGAATGACGGCTTAAGTTTTCCTTAGCACGATGCCGCGAAACCAGCCGTTTGCCATGAGCGGCTCGTCGCTCACCACTTCCAGTTGCGGCGCGGCTTGCAGCACTTCTTCGAACACCACATCCATGCGCGTGGCAAGGCGGCGCGATAGCGGCGTGAGTGCGCGCCGCAGCGGTGCATTTTGTTTGGGCTGCAAAAATTTATCGAACAAAATTATCGTACCGCCGGGCTTGAGCACGCGTGCCGCTTCGCTCAAACAGCGTTGTGGCTCGGGCACGACGGCGGTGATGAGATGCAAAATCACATGGTCGAAGCGCGCATCGCCGAACGGCAAATTCATGCTGTCGCCCAGCACAAAATCCACGCTTAAATTTTTGCCACGCGGCTTGGCGCGTGCCAGCATCGCGGCATTGAAATCCAATGCGGTGTAATGATGCAAGGCAGGCAGCATAGGCAAATCCAAGCCCGTACCCGCGCCGCTGATTAAAACGTGCGACGGATTTTCTCGCGGTAAAGATTGCAAAGATCGGCTGCGCGCCGCTTGCAAGCCGCGTGCGGCCAGCGCGTCATACAGT
>JBAVPP010000054.1:0-17892 GCA_049693175.1 Gallionella sp.
AATCGGTCAGCGAATCCAAAGAGGGAAGCGTAGGATAAGTCAGCAAAACCGCGATGCACAACAGGATGACAGGCAAAAGCAAAATGGCAAGAAGCGCAAGAATGAACAAGGTCAGGCGGCGTGACAGCATTGAAAAATCCCAGAATATTGGAAAAAATTGCTTTGAAAAATCTTCCGGTATTATATCGACTTCAGCTAGCGGAGATACATCTTAGAAATAGCTTTACACTTTCTGTAGTTATTGCTAGGATTTAATCCACTTTATACAGAACAGCTCTAAACGGTCTATGCCTAAAGTAAATTTCGATATCCCCTTAGACTTTTTGCACACCAAGACACCGCCCTTAATTGGAGTGGATATTGGCACGTCATCAGTCAAGATGGTTGAGCTGAGTCAGTTGCCTAAAAATGCTGGCTATATGGTTGAGCGATATGCAATCGAACCGCTACCAAAAGATGCCGTGAGTGATGGCAACATCAACAATCTGGATGCGGTGTCGGAAAGTTTACGGCGTGCGTGGAAACGTTTGGGTGGAAAAATAAAAAACGTGAGCTTGGCGTTACCCGCAGGCGCGGTCATTACCAAAAAAATTCTTTTGCCGGCGGGGTTGCGCGAGGAGGATTTGGAGTATCAAGTCGAATCCGAAGCAAACCAATATATTCCGTTCGCGCTGGATGAAGTAAATTTGGATTTTCAAGTGCTGGGTTTGTCGCCCAATAATGCCGAGGAATTGGAAGTTCTACTCGCGGCTTCACGTAAGGCAAACGTAGAAGATCGAGTCGCAACGGCGCAATCAGCCGGCTTAAAAGCGGTGGTCATAGATGTTGAGACCTATGCTGCCGAAGCCGCTTTTAGTCACATCACGGCGCAACTTCCAGAAGGGGCGGCAGACTTGTGTATCGCGCTTGTTGACATAGGCGCGAACGTGATGAATATCAACGTGCTTCGTAATGGGCAATCAGTCTACACGCGAGATCAACAGGTCGGTGGCAATCAGTTGACACAAAGCATCCAAACCATTTTCGGTCTGTCGGCTGAAGAAGCGGAAGCAGCTAAACGAGCGGGCGGTTTGCCGGACAATTACGAAAATGATGTGCTTTCCCCATTCCGCCAAACGGTGGTGATGGAAATTGCGCGCGCACTACAGTTTTTCTTTACATCGTCGCAATACAATCAAGTGGATTATATTGTTCTGGCTGGCGGATGCGCGGTGTTGCCCGGTTTGGATGATGCCGTTGCCACCAAGACACAGGTGAGTACGATGGTCGCCAATCCCTTCGCATTGATGACTTTGTCCAGCCGGATTAAACCAAGACAATTGCAAGTAGACGCGCCTGCGTTAATCATCGCTTGCGGTTTGGCAATGAGGAGGTTTGATCCATCATGATGCGCATAAATTTATTACCTCATCGTGAGGAAAAAAGACGTGCCCGCAAAATACAGTTTATTGCTTTAAGCGTAATCAGCTTATTGTTGGGCGTGGTCTTGATTGGATTCGTACATCTGGTGATGAACGCCAAGGTTTCGTATCAGGAAAGACGCAACACCTACTTAAAGCAAGAAATTTTGATACTCGATAAACAAATTGAGGAAATTAAAAAATTGCGCGAGCAAACCGCTTCTTTGGTGGCACGCAAAGATGTGGTCGAGGGCCTACAGTCCACACGTGCAGACGTGGTTCATCTGCTCGATCAGATGTTGCGCATACTCCCTGATGGCGTGTACATAAAAAGCCTTAAACAAACGGGCAAAAAAATAGACATGGCGGGTTATGCCCAGTCCAATGCCAGAGTTTCGACATTGATGCGCGCGATTGAGGATTCACCGTGGCTGGAAACGCCAGCCTTGATTGAGATACATGCCGTCAACATGAACTCGGCCAGGCTGAACGAATTTACACTGACGTTTAATTTGAGCAAGCTGCAAGATGGCGGCGGCAAAGTAGCGAAACCTGCTGGAAAAAAGGGCTGAGAGCATGATTAACTTTGATGAGTTAAAAAATCTAAATCCCCAAGATCCTGGCTCTTGGCCTTGGTCGGCCAAATTGCTCGCGTTGTTTGCAATTTTTATGACCGTGGTGGTGTTGGGGGTGTTGTTTGACACCAAGGATCAATGGGATGGCTTGCAGTCCATTCAGACCGAAGAAGAGTCACTCAAGACCACCTTCTTGGAAAAGAAAAAACAAGCCATTAATTTGGATCTGATTAAAAAACAGCTTATCGAAACCCAAGAATCGCTGGGCGCGCTGTTGAAACAACTGCCCAATAAATCGGAAATGGATGAATTGTTGACCGACATCAATCAAGCCGGATTGGGACGCGGCTTACAGTTTGAATTATTTAGACCCGGCGGAGAGTCGGTTATCAACGGTTCATTTGTTGAGCAGCCAATCACCATCAAAGTCACAGGCAGTTATGATGATCTTGGTAAATTTGCGAGTGATATTTCCATGCTACCTCGAATTGTGACTTTGAATGACATCGCGGTGAACCCGACGGCTGGCGGCTTGTCTATGGACGCGACTGCTAAAACTTATCGGTATTTGGATGAAAATGAATCAGCCGCACAAAAAAAATCCACTAAACCGGGAGGGGCAAAATGAAGCTCATTAGCCTTGTTTTGATGACGGCGGCTTTGGTTGGCTGCACCGGTGAAGAGTTCCAAGATTTGCGTGATTTTGTAAAGAACTCAGGGGCTGATATGCGGGGCAAGATTCCGCCAGCACCGGATGTTAGGCCATATGAGCCGTTTGTTTACGACAACGTGAGTAACTTATCCGACCCTTTCAAACCGCGTAAACCCGATACGCGCACAGGGAAATCCGGATTAAACCAGCCAGACATGGAACGCCCCAAAGAACCCTTGGAGCAATTTCCGTTGGAAGCCTTGAAAATGGTGGGCTACCTGCAACGCAAAAATATCGGTTATGCAGTGGTGAGGGCATCGGATGGGCTGCACACCGTCACAGCGGGAAATTATTTGGGCTTAGATTTCGGAAAAATAGTGGAAGTCACCGGAAGCGAAGTCAAAATTAAAGAAATGGTTCAGGATGGTACTGGGGACTGGACCGAACGCATGAGCACCCTGCAATTAGTTGAATGATTTAGGAGTTAAAACATGAGCCAGTTAAAAACCGTAGTTAAGATGATATTTGGATTGCTGACTATTGCGTTCGCTTTTACAAGCTTTAACGCATTGGGGCAAGGTGAAAATCCAAATAGTATTACTGGCATCAACACGAGCAATACAGGCGGCGGAACAGTCGTGCTCAAGATCGACTTGGCACAACCGCTAGCGAGTGCTCCAAATGGATTCACCATCAATGTGCCTCCCCGAATAGCTTTTGATTTTACCAATGCGACAAATGGCTTGGGTAAGATTACGCAAGATATTAACGAAGGCGATTTGCGCAGTGTGAATTTTATTCAGGCCGGTAACCGGACTCGCTTGGTCGTCAATTTGAACCAGATGGTGACCTACGAAACCAAAGTCGAGGGGAATAGCCTGCTCATCACCATGCACGCAAAAAGTGTATCTGCCACGCAATCGGCAGATGTGTCCCAGTTCGCCGTCGCTAAAACAACAACTCAACAACATGCCTTGCAAGACATCGATTTTCGTCGTGGCAAAAATGGAGAGGGGCGTGTTCAGGTTGAGCTTTCGGATGCGGTCACCGGCATTGATATTCGCCAGCAAGGCAGCAAGCTGATTGTCGATTACGTGAAGACCAGTTTGCCGCATAATCTTCAGCGAAAACTGGATGTGTCCGACTTCGCAACACCTGTGCAAACAGTTGACACTTTCATCAAGGGTGACAACGTGCAGATGGTTATTGAGCCCAAAGGACTGTGGGAGTATGCGGCTTATCAAACGGACAACAAGTTCATCGTTGAAGTAAAGCCTATTATTGAAGACCCAAATAAGTTGGTGAAGAGCAACCAGATTGGTTATGCGGGTGAAAAGCTCACTTTGGATTTCCAAAACATCGCTGTTCGGGAAGCACTCAACGTGATTGCCGATTTTACCAATCTAAACGTAGTGATTAGCGATACGGTTTCCGGTAATTTAACTTTGCGACTCAAAGATGTTCCCTGGGATCAGGCACTGGACATCATCTTGCAAAGCCGTGGTTTGGATATGCGCAAGAATGGTAATGTGATTCAAGTCGCTCCGCGCGAGGAATTGGCGGCAAAAGAGAAAGTGGACCTCACTGCCAAACAGGAAATTTCCGAACTGGAAGACCTGAAAACAGAAACCTTTATGTTGAATTACATCAAGGCCGAGGCATTCAAAAAGATTGTCACCGACCCTGTGCAGAAACTTTTATCCAAACGTGGCAGTGCCGTATTTGATGAGCGAACCAACCAGATATTCATTCAAGATACGCCAAGCAAATTGGATGAGGTTAGAAAAATCATTGCCAAAGTAGACGTTCCCGTTCGCCAGGTAATGATAGAGGCACGCGTGGTGGAAGCTTCGGATTTGTTTAGCCGCAGCTTGGGTGTGAACATGACATTTACCAATAATCAGCTGAATGCCGGCCCCGTGGCTGGCGGACCTGGTGGTGCAGGTATTGCTGCGGCTGGTGTGACGGCTCCAGTTGCGGGTGCGGGTACGATTACAGCGATGCTGTTTAATTCCAAGAACACACAATTGCTGAATTTGCAGTTACAAGCCTTGGACGCGGATAGCAAAGGGAAAATCATTTCCAGTCCTAGGGTAGTAACAGCCGATAAAACCGAGGCACTCATCGAGACGGGTGTGCAAATTCCGTATCAACAAGCAAGTACCAGTGGTGCAACCAACGTGGCGTTTGTGACGGCAGCGTTGAGTTTGAAAGTTAAACCGCAAATCACACCGGACGACAATGTGTTGCTGGACATCAAAGTTAACAAAGATTCGGTCGGACAGATTTATGCGGGTGTGCCCAGTATTAACACCAACAAGGTAAACACGCAGGTATTGATTGATAATGGCGGAACGGTGGTTATCGGCGGCGTGTACTCGCAATCGTTGACCGATGCTGACAATAAAGTGCCGTGGCTGGGTGATATTCCTATCATCGGTTACTTGTTTAAGAGCATCAGTAAAATAGATAACAAGAATGAGTTGCTGGTGTTCATCACACCAAAAATACTCAAAGACACTTTGAATATAAAATGAAATAAATCTTACGCAAAAAGCCCGGCCTAGGTCGGGCTTTTTGTTGTTATGGTTTACAATCACAGCATGGAAAACAAAGCAAAATTGGATCGCAAAATTTCTTCTGGAAACTATATTTTGATAGGGATGATGGGTGCTGGAAAATCAACAATGGGCCGTACATTGGCGAAACAGTGCGAAAAGACATTTGTCGATAGCGATACGGAAATCCAACATCGCACCGGCGTGACCATTCCCCATATTTTTGATGTGGAAGGCGAGGCCGGATTCCGTCAGCGGGAAGCGGCGGTGATTGAAGATATTTTGAAATCGGACAATGTCGTGTTGGCCACGGGGGGCGGCGCGATATTGCTTGAATCCAACCGAAGAGTATTGCAAGAAAACGGAATCGTTGTTTATCTTCAGGCCAACGTAAATGATTTATGGCAACGCACTCGCCACGACAAAAATCGCCCATTGTTACAAACCGAAAATCCGCACGCAAAATTAACCGAGCTATTCGCCCTGCGCGACCCGCTATACCAAGAGATTGCAGATGTGGTGGTACAAACCGGAAAGCAGAGTGTCAATACGCTCATGTTGCAACTGGTCGACAAATTGGAAGAGTTTAGAAAAGAACAATTAAGGCTGGCAAAATGAAGCAGAAAATTACGGTCGCTCTAAAAGAACGCAGCTATGACATTCATATAGAAGCCGGGCTGTTAAGCCAAGCAGAATTGTTGTCGTCACATATACCGCGCAAGCGGGCAGCCATCGTAAGCAATACGACGGTCGCGCCGTTGTATATGGCGAAGCTGCTTGCCACCCTGGAATCGCTGGGCATCTCAAGCACAGAGGTGATACTGCCCGATGGCGAAATTTATAAAACCGGCGAGACTTTGAATCTGATCTACGATGCTCTATTAAAAAACCGCTGCGAACGCAGCACTCCCTTGATTGCGTTAGGTGGCGGCGTGATAGGCGACATGACCGGATATGCGGCGGCAACCTATTTGCGCGGTGTGCCGTTCATTCAGATACCGACCACTTTATTGTCTCAAGTTGATTCTTCGGTAGGCGGCAAAACCGGCATCAATCATCCGCTGGGTAAGAATATGATAGGCGCGTTCTATCAGCCACAGTTGGTTTTGGCGGACATCGACACCCTGAATACCCTGCCCGATAAAGAGTTGTCGGCCGGCCTCGCTGAAGTCATCAAATATGGACTGATACGCGACCTGCCGTTTTTAGAATGGCTGGAAAACAATATGCCCAAACTCTTGGCGCGTGATGCTGCGGCCTTGCAATATGCTATTACACGAAGCTGCGAAAATAAGGCTGAAGTGGTGGGTGCGGATGAGCGCGAAAGCGGTGAGCGAGCATTGCTAAACTTGGGACACACCTTCGGCCATGCGATTGAATCGGGCATGGGCTACGGTGCGTGGCTGCATGGTGAAGCCGTTGCTGCCGGAACGATCATGGCTGCTGATCTTTCGTGTCGTTTGGGTTGGATTACGCAATCGGATGTGGTGCGCGTTCGCGAGCTATTTAAGCGCGCAAATTTACCTGTAGTCGCACCCAATATTGGGCGTGAGCGATACATGGAGTTGATGGGGTTGGACAAAAAAGTAGAAAGCGGAAAGTTACGCTTTGTATTGCTCAAACAGTTGGGGCAGGCGGTGCTAACTTCCGATGTTCCCTTGTCGGCTTTGCAAGCTACTTTAGAGGCATGTGTGCATGAATAATTTGGCTAGATACGCAGTCACTGAACAAAATTCTCGTGGCCGGAAATGTATAGAACCCGCACCTAACGGACGTGGTGAATTCCAGCGTGACCGAGACCGCATTATCCATTCAGGCGAGTTCCGCAGACTGGAATACAAGACTCAAGTGTTTGTGAACCATGAAGGTGATTTGTTTCGCACCCGACTCACGCATAGCGTCGAGGTATCGCAAATCGCACGGTCGATTGCGCGTTGTTTACATCTCAATGAAGATTTGGCTGAAGCCGTTTCTTTGGCGCACGATTTGGGCCACACGCCATTCGGCCATGCCGGTCAGGAAGCGTTGAATACCTGCATGAAAAGTTTCGGCGGATTTGAACACAATCTGCAATCGCTGCGCGTGGTCGATTTATTGGAAGAGCGTTACGCGCAGTTTGACGGTTTGAATCTTTGTTTTGAAACACGCGAGGGCATACTCAAACATTGTTCACCTGAAAATGCCGCGCTGTTGGGTGATGTCGGCGAGCGGTTTTTGCAAAATAAACGGCCTACACTGGAAGCTCAGATTGCGAATGTCGCCGACGAAATTGCATACAACAATCACGACGTGGATGACGGCATACGTTCGGGACTCATCACGCTGGCGCAACTGCAAGAAGTGCCTTTGGTGGCGGAACATTTGCAGCAGGTCAAAACTCAATATCCCGATTTGCCGGAGCGTCGCGTGGTGCATGAAACCATCAGGCGTATGATTAATACGCTGGTGAGCGATGTGATTCAATGCAGTCAAAGTAATATCAAAACCTACCAGATAAGAAACTTGGACGATGTGCGCGATGCGCCGCCAATATTGGCATTCAGCGCGAAAATGTTTGAGCAGCAACGCGCGTTGAAAAATTTTTTACGCGTCCATCTGTATCGGCATTACAAAGTGATGCGTATGAGCAGCAAAGCACAACGCATCGTCGGTGATTTGTTCACGGTTTTCATGGACGACTCACGGCTGTTGCCGCCGCAATTCCAGGCACATGCGGAAGCCGACCGGGCTCGTGCCGTGGCGGATTATATTGCCGGTATGACAGACCGTTATGCGATACGCGAACACCGCCGCATCTTTGCCGTGGAAGAAGGTTTCGTGTCGCTGTAAGTCACTCAACTCGGCGCGGTTGCCCTATGCTCCGAGACAAGGTAAGATTCCCGCCCTTTCGCTTTTGTATTTGTTTTGGTATGGCGACACGTGTCGCCATTTTTTGTATCAAGTAATGTGTGTTATTAAGATTGATGAGGAATGCCGTGAATAATTCTTCTTTGCCTATGCAGCAAGGTTTATATGATCCGCGCCAAGAGCGCGATGCTTGTGGTGTGGGTTTTGTTGCTCATATCAAGGGTAAAAAAAGCCATGACATGGTAAGTCAGGGCTTGCAGATTTTGGAAAATCTGACGCACCGTGGCGCGGTCGGCGCAGACCCGTTGGCGGGTGATGGCGCGGGTATTTTGTTGCAAGTGCCGGATGGATTTTTGCGCACCAAATGTGCGGCGTTGAATATCACTTTGCCTGCCGCCGGTGATTACGGCGTGGGCATGTTGTTTTTACCGCGCGATGCCAAAGCACGCGCGGCTTGTGAACAAATCGTTGCCAATAAAATTGCCGCTGAAGGCCAGTCCTTGTTGGGTTGGCGCGATGTGCCGGTAGATAGCTCCATACTCGGCGAGAGTGTGAAATTGGTTGAGCCAGTTGTGCGTCAGGTGTTCATCGCACGCGGCAAAAATTGCGCGGGTCAGGATGCGTTCGAGCGCAAGTTATTGGTGATACGCAAGACCATGGAACATGCGGTGAACGGCTTGAAAAATGGACAAGGCAAAGGTTTTTATTGCCCATCTCTGTCATCACGCACCATCGTTTACAAAGGCATGTTGTTGGCGGATCAGGTTGGTAAGTATTACCTCGATTTGCAAGATTCAACCGTCATCAGCGCGCTGGCACTGGTGCATCAACGTTTTTCCACCAACACTTTCCCGACTTGGAATCTTGCGCATCCGTTCCGCATGATTGCGCACAATGGTGAAATCAATACCGTGCGTGGCAATGTGAACTGGATGGCGGCACGTCATGCGGCGATGTCGTCGCAAATTCTCGGCGAAGATTTGGAAAAACTTTGGCCGCTCATCGTCGATGGTCAATCTGATTCCGCGTGTTTTGATAACGCTTTAGAGTTGCTGGTGGCGGGCGGTTATTCGCTGCCGCACGCGATGATGATTTTGATACCCGAAGCCTGGGCGGGCAATCCGCTAATGGACGAGGAACGCCGCGCGTTCTACGAATACCACGCCGCGTTGATGGAGCCGTGGGACGGTCCTGCCGCTGTGGCATTCACGGATGGGCGCATGATAGGCGCGACGCTGGACCGCAATGGCTTGCGTCCGGCGCGTTATTTGGTTACCGACGATGATATGGTGCTGCTCGCTTCCGAAATGGGCGTGCTAAATATTCCGCAACACAAGGTGGTGAAGAAGTGGCGATTACAGCCGGGCAAAATGTTTCTCATCGACATGGAAGCCGGCCGCATCATCGACGATAGCGAGCTGAAAAATCAAATCGCCACCGCAAAACCATATCGTCAGTGGATAGAGAAATCGCGCTATTTCTTGGGTGACTTGCCAGCTGTCGAGGGCAAACAAAATCTCAATGCGTCCTTGCTCGATACGCAACAGGCGTTCGGCTATTCGCAAGAAGATGTGAAGTTCATTCTCGCGCCCATGGTGACTGCGGGCGAAGAGCCCACCGGGTCTATGGGCACGGATGCCGCGCTGGCGGTGTTGTCGAATAAAAATCGCTCGTTCTACGATTACTTCCAGCAGTTGTTCGCGCAAGTGACCAATCCGCCGATTGATCCGATACGCGAAGAAATCGTCATGTCGCTGACTTCTTTCATCGGTCCTAAACCAAATCTGTTAGGCATCAACGAAACCAATCCGACGCTGCGTTTGGAAGTGCATCAACCTGTGCTGTCCAACGAGGACATCGCCAAGTTGCGCAACATCGACAGTCTGACCCAAGGTCAATATCGCTCCCTGGTGCTGGATATTAGCTACCCCGCAGCACAAGGCACGGACGGATGTGCGTTGGCGGTACAAGCCCTGTGTGCCGCCGCCGACAAGGCCGTGGCAGCTGGTTACAACGTGTTGATTTTGTCGGATCGCGCCATGTCGGCGGAGCGCGTGGCGATTCCCGCGCTGGTTGCAACGTCTAAAGTGCATTTGCATCTGGTACGCGCCGGTTCGCGCACCAGTACCGGTTTGGTGGTCGATACCGGTTCGGTGCGCGAAGTGCATCACTTCGCTTTGCTGGCCGGATACGGCGCGGAAGCAGTATGCCCGTGGTTGGCTTACGAAACGATTGCATCGATGAAGTTGCCAACGAATGTCGAAGCCAAAGAAGCCAAAAAACGCTACATCAAAGCCATCAACAAGGGCTTGATGAAAGTCATGTCCAAGATGGGTATCTCGACTTATCAATCGTATTGCGGTGCGCAAATTTTTGAAGCCATAGGATTGAATGCGAGTTTTGTCGCGGAATTTTTCACCGGCACGGCAACACAAATCGAAGGCATAGGCTTGCGTGAAGTCGCGGAAGAAACCGTGCGCACGCATCGCAGTGCGTTCGGTAATGATCCGGTGTTGAGCAACGCGTTGGAAGCCGGCGGCGAATATGCCTACCGCGTGCGTGGCGAAGAACACATGTGGACACCGGACTCCATCGCCAAATTGCAGAACGCGACGCGCACCAATAACGCCGCGACTTACAAGGAATACGCCAAGCTCATCAACGATCAAAGCACCAAGTTGAAAACGCTGCGCGGTCTGTTCGAGATCAAGCCCGCTGGCGCACCTGTGCCGCTGGAGGAAGTCGAATCTGCCAAAGATATCGTCAAGCGTTTTGCCACCGGCGCGATGTCGCTGGGTTCGATTTCCACCGAGGCGCATACCACGCTGGCGATTGCGATGAACCGCATCGGCGGCAAGTCAAACACCGGTGAAGGCGGGGAAGATGCGGCGCGTTTCGGTGTGTTCAAAGGCGGCGAAATGTTGTCCGACATCATCGGCAAGAATCGTATCGAAGCGGATAGAAAAATGTTGCCCGGCGATTCGCTGCGCTCCAAAATCAAGCAAGTCGCGTCCGGTCGTTTCGGTGTGACGGCGGAATATTTGAGCAGCGCGGATCAAATTCAAATCAAGATGGCGCAAGGCGCGAAGCCCGGCGAAGGCGGTCAGTTGCCAGGCGGCAAAGTGTCGGAATACATAGCCAAATTGCGTTTCTCTGTCCCCGGTGTGGGCTTGATTTCACCACCGCCGCATCACGATATTTACTCCATCGAAGATCTGGCGCAGCTCATTCACGATCTGAAAAATTCCAATCCCACCGCGTCAATTTCGGTGAAACTGGTTTCCGAAGTCGGCGTGGGTACGGTGGCGGCAGGCGTGTCCAAAGCCAAGGCCGATCACATCGTGGTATCCGGCTTCGACGGCGGCACGGGTGCATCGCCCATCTCGTCCATCAAACACGCCGGTACGCCTTGGGAACTGGGTCTGGCGGAAGCGCAACAGACGCTGGTGTTGAACAAGTTGCGTGGCCGTATCGCGCTGCAAGTCGATGGTCAGTTGAAAACCGGACGTGACGTGCTGATAGGCGCGTTGCTGGGTGCAGATGAATTCGGTTTTGCCACCGCACCGCTGGTTGTGGAAGGCTGCATTATGATGCGCAAGTGCCATCTGAACACCTGCCCGGTCGGCGTGGCAACGCAAGATGCCGAGCTGCGTAAAAAGTTTACCGGTCAGCCGGAACACGTGGTCAATTATTTCTTCTTCGTCGCCGAAGAAGTGCGCGAGCTAATGGCGCAAATGGGCATACGAAAATTTGCCGATTTAACTGGTCGCAGCGACCTGCTGGATGTGAAACACGGCATCGCGCATTGGAAATCGCAAGGCCTGGATTTCTCCAAAGTGTTCCATCAACCCAATGTCGCGGCAAGCGTCGCTCGTCGCCATGACAGCACGCAAGATCACGAGCTGGAAAAGGCTTTGGACAACACGCTAATCACGCAAGCGCAACAGGCGTTGAACCATAAAACGCCCGTGGTAATCGAAAGCAAAATCAGCAACGTCAACCGCACCGTCGGAACGATGTTGTCGCATGAAGTGGCAAAGCGTTATGGTCAAACCGGTCTGCCAATTGACACTATACAAGTGAAATTTACCGGCACGGCGGGGCAAAGTTTTGGTGCGTTTTTAGCGCAGGGCGTGTCCTTCGAATTGCGCGGCGAAGGTAATGACTATGTCGGCAAAGGCTTGTGCGGCGGGCGTATCGCCATCATGCCACCGAGTGAAGCCAAGCTGGTGTCGCACGAAAATATCATCGTCGGCAACACCGTGATGTATGGCGCGACTTCCGGCGAATGTTATTTCAACGGCGTGGCGGGTGAGCGTTTTGCGGTGCGTAATTCCGGCGCGATTGCGGTCGTCGAAGGGCTGGGCGATCACGGTTGCGAGTACATGACCGGCGGCATGGTCATTGTGTTGGGCATGACCGGACGTAACTTCGCGGCGGGTATGTCGGGCGGCGTGGCGTTCGTGTTGGACGAGGATGGCCAGTTCGAGCAGCGTTGCAATTTGTCTATGGTCGCACTCGAAGCGATACCGGAAGAAGCGGCGGCGAGTGAAACCGGCGAAGTTGAAACGCATGGTCGCGTGCATTTCAATCATCTCAACAAAGCCGACGAACACGCGTTGCGCGAGCAAATCGAAAAACATCTGATGTATACCGGCAGCGAACGCGCGCGTTTGATACTGGAAAACTGGAGCAGCTATTTGCCAAAATTCACCAAGGTGATGCCGACCGAATATCGTCGCGCCTTGCAGGAAATCGCCGCGCAAAAAGCCAAAGAATTGGAGGTTGCATAATGGGTAAGCCCACCGGATTCATGGAGTTCCAAAGACTGGCGGAAGAAAATCTGCCGGTCGCGGAACGCCTGAAAAATTATCAGGAATTCGTGCTGCATCTGAATGATGATCAGGCCAAGACGCAAGGCGCGCGCTGCATGGATTGCGGCATTCCGTTTTGCACGTCGGGTTGCCCAATCAACAACATCATTCCCGATTGGAACGACTTGGTGTATCGCGGCGATTGGAAAAACGCGCTGGACGTGCTGCATTCGACGAATAATTTTCCGGAGTTCACCGGACGTTTGTGTCCTGCGCCCTGCGAAGCGGCGTGTACGCTGAACATCAATAATGACGCGGTTGGCATCAAATCTATCGAACACGCCATCATCGACAAGGGTTGGGAAAACGGTTGGGTCATTGCGCAAATCAATGCGAATAAAACCGGCAAAAAAATCGCGGTGGTGGGCAGCGGTCCGGCAGGATTGGCAGCGGCGCAACAACTGGCGCGAGCAGGGCATGAGGTGACGGTGTTCGAAAAGAACAGCCGCATCGGCGGGCTGATGCGTTACGGCATCCCTGATTTCAAAATGGAAAAATCGCACATCGACCGCCGCATCGGGCAAATGCAAGCGGAAGGCGTGACCTTCAAGACTTCAGTCTTTATCGGCACTGACAGCGACATCGGCGTGAATAATATGGCGACGACAACTATTTCGCCGGAACAGTTGCAAAAAGATTTTGATGCGGTGATTTTGGCGGGCGGCTCGGAAACACCGCGCGACCTGCCTATGCCGGGTCGTGAGTTGACCGGCATTTATCCCGCGATGGATTTTCTGCCGCAACAAAATCGCGTCAATGCGGGCGATGTTTTGCCTGAGCAAATTCGCGCCACCGGCAAGCATGTGGTGGTCATCGGCGGCGGCGATACCGGCTCGGATTGCGTGGGCACATCAAACCGTCACGGCGCAGTTTCCGTGACGCAATTTGAAGTGATGCCCAAGCCGCCCGTGCAAGAAAATAAATCGCTGGTGTGGCCGAACTGGCCGATGAAATTGCGCACGTCGAGTTCGCATGAAGAAGGTGCAAACCGCGATTGGTCGGTGTCCACCAAAGCGTTTTTGGGCAGCAACGGCAAGCTGGAAAAACTGCTGTGCGTGCGTGTCGAATTCAAAGACGGCAAGATGATCGAAGTACCCGGCACAGAGTTCGAAGTCAAAGCAGACCTGGTATTTTTGGCGATGGGTTTTGTCAATCCGGTGCAAAAAGTTTTGGATGCGTTCGGCGTGGAAAAAGATGCGCGCGGTAACGTCAAAGCCACAACCGACGGCGCGAATTGCTATCACACCAGCAAGGCCAAAGTGTTCACGGCGGGCGACATGCGCCGTGGTCAATCGTTGATTGTCTGGGCGATACGCGAAGGTCGTCAATGTGCCCGTGCGGTGGATGAATTCCTGATGGGCTCATCGGTGTTGCCACGCTAAAAGTCAAAATTATTTGTCCACGAAATACACGAAAAGACACGAAAGAAAACCTAGAAAAAACTAAACAGTGTTGAAGTGATTTAGGTTTTGCTTTTTTCGTGCCTTTCGTGGACAGTTTTAGTTTTTAAGTTTCAGAAATTAAATTCGGAAAACAACAATGAATTTCAAATTAAAGAACGACACTTTTTTGCGCGCGCTGTTGCGTCAACCGACCGAATACACGCCGCTGTGGATGATGCGCCAAGCGGGTCGTTATCTGCCGGAATACCGCGAGACACGCAAGACGGCGGGCAGCTTTTTAGGCTTGTGCAAAAACCCTGATTTCGCCACCGAAGTCACGCTGCAACCGCTGGCTCGTTTTCCGTTGGACGCGGCGATTTTGTTTTCGGATATTTTGACCATACCGGATGCAATGGGTTTGGGTCTGTATTTTTCCGAGGGTGAAGGTCCAAAATTTGAGCGTCCACTCAAGACTGAAGCCGAGATTCTGGCGTTGCGTCCCGCCGACATAGCCAAAGATTTGCGCTATGTCACCGACGCGGTGAGCCAGATACGCAAAGCACTGGATGGCAGCGTGCCGCTAATTGGTTTTTCCGGCAGCCCATTTACGCTGTCTTGCTACATGGTTGAAGGCGGCGGCAGCGACGATTACGCCAAGGTGAAAACCTTGATGTATAACGAGCCCAAGTTGATGCATCACATCCTCGAAGTGACCACGCAATCGGTCATCAATTATTTGAACGCGCAAATCGAAGCGGGCGCACAAGCCGTGATGATTTTTGATTCATGGGGCGGCGTGTTGTCACATGCGGCGTTCCACGAATTCTCGTTGCCGTACACGCAGCGCATCGTCGATGGGTTAATCAAAGAAAAAGACGGTGTGCGCATCCCGTCTATCGTGTTCACCAAAGGCGGCGGACTGTGGATAGAGAGCATCGCCAACATCGGCTGCGACGCGGTTGGTTTGGATTGGACGATGGACATCGGCATCGCGCGCCAGAAGGTCGGCCACAAAGTCGCGCTGCAAGGCAATCTCGATCCCGTCGTGCTGTTTGCCTCACCCGATGCGATACGCAACGAAGTTGAAAAAGTGTTGGGCAGTTACGGTTTCGGCAGCGGTCACGTGTTTAATTTGGGTCATGGTATTTCGCAACACACCAACCCGGAACACGCGGCGGCATTGGTGCAAGCGGTGCATGAGTTGAGCCGCAAGTACCACTAAGGACATCTCGCAAAAGTAAAAGCCGCAGCTCACCGCTGCGGCTTTTTTACGCCCGGAACTTTTCGTATTACAATGCAATTTCTTGTAATACCACCGCGAGGCAGTCATGACCACCACACTCACCAGCAAAGGCCAAGTCACCATTCCCAAACAAATCCGCGACGCGCTCGATATGGCGGCGGGGTGTGCGGTGCAATTCGCGGTAAATAGCGACGGCGAGGTGGTGCTGCATAAAGCCAATGCGCGCGCCAGCCGCAAGCCGGATCGCTTCGATGCCGCACGCGGCAAGGCGGACATCAAATGGCGCACCGATGAATTGATGGCATTGTTGCGCGGCAAAGACTGATGTTGCTGGTCGATACCAATGTGCTAATCGACGTGCTGCAAGACGATCCAACATGGGCGGATTGGTCTGTCGCACAATTGCGCGCGCAAGCAAAAGTTCATGCGCTGTCTATCAACCCCATTATTTATGCCGAGCTATCGCTCAATTTTTCGCACGTGGAAATGTTGGATAAAACGCTCGAAAAAATGCGCTTGAGCATGTTGGAATTGCCTCGCCCCGCCTTATTTTTGGCGGGCAAAGCTTTTGCACAATATCGTCATCGCGGTGGCAAAGGCAACAACGTTCTCGCTGATTTTTTCATCGGCGCGCACGCCGCCGTAGCAGGTTGTTCACTGCTGACCCGTGACAGCAAACGCTATCAAAGTTATTTCCCCACCGTAAAACTGATTGCGCCATGAGCTTATATACCCAACTCCAATCTGCGCGTAGCGAAGAAGATGTGAAGGATGCCTACATCAAAGCGTTGGGGCTGAAGGGTTACACCAAAGGCTTGATCGACATCCGCACCAAAGAGATTTGGTTCGAAGCGAAAGACACCGGTAAACATTCCAGCTACGCGATGTTCACGCAGCTCTTGCATTATGTGCAAGACGCGCTGAATAAAGGCGAGCAGATTCCGCCATTTCTCGCCGTCATCGACACCGAAAAAGCCGCGCTGATGAAGAGTGCCGACGTGTTGCCGTTCCTGAAAAAGAAAACGGTGAAGTGGGGAAAATCAGCCAGTCAATATACGCAAGAAGCACTGGCGGAAATCTCGGCTTATATCGGCGCGCATTTCGTCTCGTTCAAAATTTCCACGCACGAAGACGAGTTCATCAGCACCGTCAAAGCCGCGATTAAATCCGGCGATATTATCCGCACGCCCATCACGCCGGATAACCTAAAACAGGTTTTTGATAAATGGGTGGAGATGATAGGACGCGAAATAGTCGGCGTGGCGGAAGAGCATTACGCGCTGCTATTTTTTGCCGACATCATGCACGACGGCACGGTTTCAACTCATGCGAATTTGCCCGCCGAATTGCTGCATAAAAATGGCGCGCCGGTGTTTAGTCTGGCGGGCAAAAATTATGAACTCGGCAACAAAGAAGGCTATCGCCGCTTCTGGGCGATTTATCACAAACCGCCCAAGGCCGAATATCGCGACTACTTGTTGGAACGCCGCGACAGCCTGATTCCACTCGACGAACGCAGCTTCAAAGGCGCGTTCTACACGCCGCTCGCGGTGGTCGATAAAGCCTACGACAAACTCGCTGAAACGCTGGGCAAAAATTGGCAAAAAGAATATATCGTGTGGGATATGTGTTGCGGCGTGGGCAACCTCGAAGTCAAGCACAGCAACCCGCGCAACATCTACATGAGCACCTTGGACGAGGCGGATGTGGATGTAATGAAAGCCACCAAAACCTGCGTCGCCGCGCAGCGTTTTCAATACGATTACTTGAACGACGACATCAGCGATGACGGCAAGATTGACTACAGCCTAAGCAACAAAATTCCCGCTGGTTTGCGCAAAGCGATAGCCGAAGGAAAAAAGATTTTGGTGCTGATTAACCCGCCGTATGCGGAGGCGGCGAATACTTTAGGCAATGCAAGTAAAACCGATGTGGCAACCACGCGCACCGCTGCCAATATGGGTGATTACGGTTATGCCTCTCGTGAATTATTTACTCAGTTCATCGCGCGGATTGCGCAAGAAATGCCAAACGCAACCTTGGCGATGTTCAGCACTTTGAAATACATCAATGCCTCCAATTTTGAAAAATTCAGGCAAGTTTGGAATGCAAAATATCTCGGTGGTTTTATTGTTCACAGCAAAGTTTTTGATGGAATCAAAGGTGATTTTCCGATTGGTTTTTTAGTTTGGGCAACGGAGCAAAATGCAAAAAAGAAACAGCCCATTGTTGAAATTGCAACAGAAGTTTTTGATAAACGTATGCAAGCAATCGGCGAAAAATATTTTTTCAATTTGCCCAATAGCCAACTGCTCACGAATTGGATAGGTCGACAGAAGCCCAATGAAATAGAGGTGTTGC
>JBAVPP010000055.1:0-10577 GCA_049693175.1 Gallionella sp.
CGATATTGGCACTTGCCGCGTTGTTTATCGTTTGGCAAGGTGCTGCCACGCCGCGTGTCGCAGCCGGACAGGGTTTCTGGTTTGGATTGGGATTTTTTTCCGCTGGCATCAGCTGGATTTATGTGGCTTTGCATGATTACGGCGATATGCCGATGTGGTTGGCATTACTCGCCACGTTATTGTTCTCTGCTTTTTTGGCATTGCTGCCAACCTTGGCGGCTTATGTGCAAGCGCGAATTCAAGCATCCGCCCCGGTGAGATTTTTGCTGATCATGCCCGCTGTTTGGGTGGCCGTGGAATGGTTGCGCGGAACGCTGTTTACCGGCTTCCCCTGGCTTTCCTTGGGATATGCTCACACCGATAGCCCCTTGGCGGGATTTGCCCCCGTTCTGGGTGTTTATGGCGTATCGCTGATGGCGGCAGTCAGTGCCGGATTGCTGGCATTGTTGTGGCAAGTGCGTTGGGTACGCGCGGGCAAATTCGCGCTGTTGGGTTTGTGCGGTTTGTGGCTGGCAGGCGGATTGCTGCGCGGCATCGCTTGGACACACACGCAGGGCGAAGCTTTCAGTGTGGCATTAGTACAAGGCAATATCGCGCAAGACATCAAATTCAACGAGGACGCGCTGGTAGGCACGCTGGAAACCTATCGGCGTTTGATTCTGCAAAGCAACGCACGCCTCACTGTGTTGCCCGAATCCGCCTTGCCAGTGTTGCGCCACGAAGTCCCGCCGCATCTGCTTGAACAAATCCGCGACCATGCCAAACTCAATGCGGGTAACGTGTTGATCGGCTCGTTCGAACGCGATAATCACCAGTATTACAACAGCGTGTTCGCCGTTGGCTCGTCCGAAAATGCGTTGGCGGAGGATATGCATTACCGCAAACAGCATCTTGTGCCGTTCGGCGAGTTCATTCCCTTGCGCACGATGTTGGGCTGGTTCATCAACGGCGTATTGAACATCCCGATGGGCGATCTTGCCCGTGGTGACACGCAGCAAAAACCGCTAATGCTGGCAGGTCAACACGTCGCGGTAAACATCTGTTATGAAGACGTGTTCGGCGAGGAGATTATCCGTGCTTTACCGCAAGCCACCATACTGGTGAACGTCACCAACGATGCATGGTATGGCGATTCCATCGCGGCGGTGCAACACAATCAAATTTCGCAACTGCGCGCATTGGAAAGTGGCCGCATGATGTTGCGCGCCACCAACACCGGCGTGACTTCTATCATCAATGTGGACGGCAAAATTTTGCAGCAATTGCCGCAACATGAGGAAGGTGTATTGCAAGGCATGGCGCAAGGCTATGCGGGCAGCACGCCTTATGTACGCTGGGGAAACTGGGCAGTAATGGTGTTGCTGATTGCGATGCTGGGCTATGCCTGGCTGCGGCGCAACCGCTCACCTGAAAAGGGGGGCGGGAAGGGGTTTAATCTGTGACTTGGTACTGTTATTTGCTGCGCTGTTCCGACGATACTTTGTATTGCGGCATCAGCAACGATTTGGACAAACGCCTCGCTGCGCACAACGCCGGTACAGCCTCAAAGTACACACGCACCCGAACGCCTGTGGAACTGGCTTATAGCGAAGAATGTGCCGACCGTTCCGCCGCCTCCAAACGTGAGTTAGCTATCAAAAAACTATCGCGTGGGAAAAAATTGGCATTGCTTGAAACTTGAAAAATCAGTGGCTGAAAAAACAGAACCTTCGTTTCAAGCGGGTGTGCAAAAAAAATTCACACCCACTTGAATTTTAGAGGCTCACTTTGCGGGCGGGTTGTAATCCGGCGGCACGCCCGATGGTGCAGCGGGCGGAGGAGGGGGAGCATAGGCGGGTGCGGGTGGCGGAGCGTAACGCGGCTGAGGTTGTGTGGCGAAGCCGGGGATTTGATTCCCTTTGGCATACATACATTGCTCATAAGCGATGTCGTAACGTCGCTGGCTGTCATGCATAGAGCTGCCGCTTTGACCCGCGCCAACTAAGCTGCCGCCGACCAATCCGACTGCCGCACCGCTACCACCATGACCATTGCTGAGAGAGCCCGCTGCCGCGCCGATGACCGTGCCCAGAGCCGCTGAACTCAGAAAACTTTCTGCGGCACTATCGTTGGCGGACGGTCCGACTGAACGCTGCGCGAAATTGCGGCAAACGGTGTCTTCCTCGGCGAAAACTTCAAAAGGTTTCCCCGGAGCCGGCATCACCACAACCCGTGGCCCGGTCGGTGCAGATGCACATCCGACCACACTTAACGCCACTAGAGAACAGACTAAAATTTTGCGCATGATATTTCTTCCTTTCTATCGGTATTGAGCCGGAGCATTGGGTGGAGCAGGGGGCACTGAAGTTGTTGTGGGTGTCACCGTTCTCCAGCCACTCGGGCAATTGGACACATAAGGATAATATCCTTTATTTGCTTCGCAATAATACCAGACCTGTGTCGTTGTTTGAGGCGCAACCGGAGCAGGCGCAACATTCGGTTGCACCACCACTGGCGGCGTATAGGGATCAGGATAAGGGTAAACGGGTTGCGGATAAAAATACCACATTCCGCCCGCTACCCACCACCAGCCCCACTGGTCATCGTGCATGTCATTGACCCAGCGACCGCCGCGCCAGATGTTCAAGTCACCACGGTCAAAGTAGCGAATGTCCCGGTCACGCCAACCATCACCCTCACGCCAGCCTTCGCCACCTCGCCATTCACCTCGGTCGCGCCACTCGCCTCTGCCACCACCTTCACGCCACTCGCCACCGCCACGCCAGCCTTCTCCGCCACCACCGCGCCAACCTTCGCCGCGATCTGCCAAGCAAGGAATAGCCGTGGCAAGCAAAGCCGTAGCCAGTAAGGTTTTGATGATTAGCGTTCGTTTGCTGTTCATTATTTTTCCTGTTCAGGATTTACATGTGTTCATGCATGCCGTGATGATGGGCTTGGAAATTTTTGTCGAAAGCATCTTTTTGTTCGGTGCTTAACGTATCGTAAAACGCCCGCACTGCCACCGCATTATCGGTCATGGATTTTTCACGCGACTTCATCATTTCCAGCATGTGATCCATACGGTCAGGCGTGCTCATCGCATGCCAGTCCTGATGCTCCGGCATATTCATTTCGGCAGGCTTGATCTTGCCCACAAAGTCTTTCCATGCAGGCTCTTGATCTGCCGACAGCTTGAGCGCGGTATGCAACTTTTCCATGTGTTTTGCAAACGCGTCACGATGGCATTCTTGGGCATCCATTTTCATGTGATGCCCGTCGCCAGCGACAGCCGAGGCGGCTTGTTCGTGTGCCGAGACACTGTTGCCAAGCATGGCGACGAGGCTGAGACCCAATAGAGTGGCGAGCGTTTTTTGTGCGGTGTTCATAGTGGTACTCCTAGTGATTTTTTTGATGATACCCGACATTAGGCGGTTGACATCGTAAGTGGCAAGTGTAAACAAAGTATATGCAAGGTTGCGGAATTTGTAAGTGTTTGTGTCATGGGAAATCGCATCGTAAATCTTCCGTATAATGCGCGCTCAATATTGTGCATATTCGGACTTCTGATTTCTTATGCTATCACTCCCCAAACAATCAAGCGCACGCCCGTTTTCTTCCGGGCGAGCCATTCTAACGCAAGCAATTTTTTCATTGGCCGGGATTTCGTTGCTGTTTGCCGTCGCGCCGGTTCACGCCAAGGAAGGCGAGGGCAAGCCGGGCATGAATATGCCCACCCCCGTCACCGCCGCTACTGCTCAACAGCAGGCGATGCCGGTATGGCTGGATGCGCAGGGTACGGTCATACCGCGCAATTATGTTAGTGTCATGCCGCGTGTCGCCGGGCAATTATTGAGTGTCGATTTTGAAGAGGGCAAGCCGGTCAAAGCCGGTCAATTACTCGCCACTATCGACCCGCGCCCCTACCGTATTCAGGTTGATCAGGCGCAGGCGCAACTGGTGCGCGATCAGGCGCAGCTTTCCGGCGCGCAATCGGACCTTGAACGTTACGAAACCCTGCTGGCGCAAGATTCTATTTCATCGCAACAAGTGGTGGATCAGCGTGCCACGGTGGCGCAACTGAAAGGCACGGTCGCGTCGGATCAGGCGGCATTGGATAACGCAAAATTGCAATTGGAATGGACGCGCATTGTCTCGCCACGCTCCGGTATCGCCGGCTTGCGCCAAGTTGATCGCGGCAATATGGTCGGCACGACGGGCGCGATAGGCGGCGGCACCAGCGCGCTATCGGGAACGGCTTCAGCCGCCGCACCCATCGTGACCATCGCGCAAGTTCAGCCGATTTCGGTGACGTTTGCCATCGCGCAAAATCAATTGCCCAAAGTGTTGGAACGGATGCGCGGCGCGAGCTTGCCAGTGCAGGCATGGGATCAGCGACGTGCCAACTTGCTCGACAGCGGCAAAGTCATCGCGGTGGATAATCTGATCAATGCCGCCACGGGTACGGTAATGATCAAGGCGCAATTCGCCAATGCCAACATGGCACTATTTCCCAATCAATTCGTCAACGTGCGCTTGCTGGTGGATACCATACCGACGGCGATTGCCGTGCCTACTGCCGCCATCGCGGTGGGCGCATCCGGCAGTTATGTGTATGTCATCGACGCGGCGAATAAAGTGGCGGTGCGTCCGGTTACGACTGCCGTCACCCATCAGGATTACACCGCTATCAGTGCCGGAATCAAAGTCGGCGAACGTGTGGTGACGGACGGCTTGGACAGGCTCAAAGACGGGGGGGCTGTCGAGATTGTCGCGCAATATGGCGTGAAGTCCGCACCCGCCGCGCCACACGGCAAAGAAGGCGCGGCGCATCCGCACAAGCAGGATAGCAATCCATGAGTGGCAACAATGCGACCGATGAATCCCCCGTAGATAACACCGCAGGCGAGCCGAGCCCATCACGGCTGTTTATCCTGCGTCCCATCGCCACCACGCTGCTGATGGTGGCGGTGTTGTTGGCGGGTTTCGTCGGCTATCGTTTGTTGCCGCAATCCGCGCTGCCCGAAGTCGATTATCCGACCATACAAGTGTCGACTTTGTATCCGGGCGCGAGCCCCGATGTCATCACTTCATCCATCACCTCGCCGCTGGAAAGACAGTTCGGACAAATGCCCGGACTGGCGCAAATGTGGTCCAGCAGTTCGGGCGGCGCGTCGGTCATTACCTTGCGTTTTGATTTGAATCTCACCCTCGATGTCGCGGAACAAGAAGTGCAGGCGGCGATCAATTCCGCGACGACTTTTTTGCCGCTCGACTTGCCTTCACCGCCGATTTACGCCAAGGTCAATCCGGCTGACGCGCCGGTCATCACATTAGGGCTGACTTCCGATACGTTGCCGCTTACACAATTGCAGGACATCGCCGATACCCGCGTGGCGCAAAAATTGGCGCAAGTCGCGGGGGTCGGTTTGGTTACGCTGAGCGGCGGCCAACGTCCCGCGATACAAGTGCAAGTCAATGGTCGCATGTTGGCGGCGCAAAATTTAAGTCTGTCACAGGTGCAAGCCGCAATAGTCGCGGGCAATGTCAATACGCCCAAGGGTAATTTCGACGGGCCGTTGCGCTCGCTGACCATCAACGCCAACGATCAATTACAGTCGGCTGAGGATTATCGCAAACTGGTCGTCTCCTACAACAATGGTGCACCGGTGCGCTTGAGCGATGTGGCGACGGTGGTGCAAGGGCCGGAGAACGCGCTGCTCGCGGCATGGGTGAACCACAAGCCCGGCATCGTCATCAACGTGCAACGCCAACCCGGTGCGAACGTGATTGCGGTGGTGGATCACATTCAGCAATTATTGCCGCAACTCAAATTAAGTTTGCCGGGCGCGACCGATTTGGTGGTGTTGTCGGATCGCACCGTGACCATACGTTCCGCCATCACCGATGTGAAGTTCGAGTTGATGTTGTCTGTCGCGCTGGTGGTGATGGTGATTTTTTTATTTTTGCGCAACGCGCGCGCCACGTTCATTCCGGCGATGGCCGTGCCGCTGTCGCTCATCGGCACATTTGGCGTGATGTATCTGGCGGGTTTTTCCGTCAACAATCTCACCCTCATGGCCTTGACCATCGCCACTGGTTTTGTGGTCGATGATGCGATTGTGATGATAGAAAACATTAGTCGGCATCTCGAAGAGCTGTCGACTAATGTTTCGGCGGAGGCTAACTTAGCCGCAGGCGAAGTTAAGGGAGCGACAGCACCCGGCCGTAACCAAAATATAGCCCGTTATATTGAAATGGGCGATCCGCCGCTACAAGCCGCGCTCAAAGGCGCGAAGCAGATCGGCTTCACCATTATTTCACTGACTTTTTCGCTGATTGCAGTGTTGATTCCGCTGCTGTTTATGGGCGATGTGGTGGGCAGATTATTCCGCGAATTCGCCATCACGCTGGCGGTGGCGATTTTGATTTCCGCTGCGGTGTCGCTGACCTTTACGCCCATGTTGAGCGCGCGTTTGTTGCGCCATATTCCCGACGAAAAACAAAGTCGCTTTGCGCGCTGGAGTCAACGCCAATTCGACCGTTTAATCGCCGGATATGGCGACGCGCTGCGCTGGGTGCTGCGACATCAGCGCGCGACTTTATTGTTTGCCGTGGGCACGCTGGTAATGACAGTGCTGTTGTACATTTTTATACCCAAAGGTTTTTTCCCGGTGGAAGATACCGGCCTGATACGCGGCATCACAGTCGCGGCACAAAGCAGTTCGTTTCAGGAAATGAATCGTCGCCAGCAGGACTTGGTGGACGTGTTGCTTAAAGACTCCGCCGTGCAGAGTATCTCATCGTTCATTGGTGTGGATGGCAGCAATGCCACGCTGAACAATGGTCGTATGCTCATCAGTCTCAAACCGTTGGAGCAACGCGGTGACCGGGTGGCGGTCATCATCGCGCGCTTGCAGCAAGAGACAGCGCGGGTGGCGGGCATCAGCGCGTTTTTGCAGCCTGTGCAAGATTTGACCATAGACGACATCATCAGCCGCAGCCCTTACCAGTTTAGTATCAGTGCGACTGACATGGACGAATTGGATAAAGCCAACGACGCGCTGCTGGATAAATTACGCGGCTTGCCGCAACTCACCGGCGTGACCAGCAGCCTGCAAAACGAGGGCTTGCAAGCCTTTGTGGATATAGACCGCGATGCCGCTTCACGTTTGGGCATCACGGTGGCGATGATAGATGGCGCGCTCTACAGCGCGTTTGGCCAACGCTTGATTTCGACTATTTTCACGCAGTCCACGCAATATCGCGTGGTGCTGCAATTGGACACGCAAGACCGGCAAGGACTGGACGGTTTCAATAGTATTTATCTGCCTTCCGCCAGCGGGCAACCCGTGCCGCTGGCACAAATCGCGCGCATTACCGAACGCACCGGCGCGTTGGAAATCGGGCATCTGGGACAATTTCCGGCAGCGATGATTTCTTTCGATTTGGCGCGCGGCGTGTCCATCGGCACGGCAGTGCAAGCGATACGCGACGCGCAAGTGCAAATGAATCTGCCCGCATCGGTCACACTCAAAATGCAGGGCGCGGCGGCGGCATTCGAGGCGGCATTGTCCAATCAACTCTGGTTGTTACTGGCGGCGGTGGCGACCATGTACATCGTACTGGGTGTGTTGTATGAAAGTTTTGTGCATCCGGTGACTATTTTATCCACGCTGCCGTCGGCGGGCATAGGCGCGCTGCTGGCCTTGATTGTGTCGGGTCGCAGTTTGTCGGTGATTGCCATTATCGGTATTATTTTGCTCATCGGTATCGTGCAAAAAAACGCGATTATGATGGTGGACTTCGCGCTGGATGCGCAGCGCAACGAGAGTTTGTCGCCCAGTGATGCGATTTTGCAAGCGGCGCAATTGCGACTGCGACCGATTTTGATGACCACTTTCGCCGCGCTGTTTGGTGCGATTCCGCTCATCATCGGCGGCGGCATGGGCGCGGAATTGCGCCAGCCTTTGGGCATCACTTTGGTTGGCGGTTTGCTCTTATCACAACTGCTCACCCTGTTCACCACACCGGTGATTTATCTCGCCTTCGACCGTCTGGGTGCGCGCTGGAAAACGCGTCTGACGGGCGCGGCTAAAACAGGAATATCGGGGTGAACTTCTCCGGGCTTTTTATCCGTCGTCCGGTGGGCACGACTTTACTCGCCACTGCCATCGTGCTGCTGGGGATAATCGCTTTCAAACTATTGCCGGTATCGCCTTTGCCGCAAGTCGATTTCCCCACCATCAATGTGCAAGCGACCTTGCCGGGCGCGAGCCCCGATGTGATGGCGGCGACCGTGGCAACACCGCTGGAACGCTCGCTGGGACGCATCGCCGGCATCTCGGAAATGACTTCATCGAGCTCGCTGGGTTCGACCAACGTCACACTGCAATTTGATTTATCCAAAGACATCAACGATGCGGCGCGGGAAGTGCAGGCTGCCATCAATGCCGCCATGCCGCTGCTGCCCACCGGTATGACGGGAAATCCGACCTATAGAAAAGTGAATCCCGCCGACGCGCCGATTATGATTTTGTCGCTGACTTCCAAGAGTCTGTCGCGCAGCCAACTCTATGATGCGGGTTCGACAATTTTGGCGCAAAAAATCTCGCAACTACCCGGCATCGGCTCGGTGCAAGTCGGCGGCGCGGCACTGCCGTCGGTGCGCGTCGATGTTGATCTGGATCAGATTAACAATATGGGGCTGAGTCTGGAGCAAGTGCGTATCGCCATCGCCACCGGCAATATCAACGCGCCCAAAGGCGCGCTGGAGGACGCGCAACACCGCTGGCAATTACAGGCGAACGACCAACTCAAGTTGCCCGCGCAATATGAGCAACTGGTGGTGAGTTACCGCAATGGCGTGCCGATACGATTGAATCAAATCGCGCGCGTCAAAGAGGATTTGCAAAACATACGCAACATGGGGATGGCGAATGGCGAGCCGTCTGTGCAACTGATTATTTCACGCCAGCCGGGCGCGAATATTATCGAGGCGGTGGAAGCGATCAAAGCCGCGTTGCCCGCGCTGGAGGCGGCGATTCCTCCAGCCGTGCAAGTGCATGTCATGTCGGATCGTACCGTGACCATACGCGCTTCTTTGCAGGACTCTGAGCGCACGCTGATACTGTCGGTGTTCTTGGTGGCACTGGTGGTGTTTGTGTTTTTGCGCGACTGGCGCGCCACACTCATCCCCGTTATTGCCGTGCCGATTTCCTTGATAGGCACGTTCGCCGCGATGTATTTGTTTGGCTACAGTCTGGACAATCTGTCGCTCATGGCGTTGATCGTTGCCACGGGTTTTGTGGTCGATGACGCGGTGGTGGTATTGGAAAATATCATGCGTCATGTCGAGGACGGCGTGCCGCCCATGCAAGCCGCTTTGCGCGGCGCGCGTGAAGTTGGTTTCACTGTACTGTCCATGAGTTTGTCGCTGGTCGCGGTATTTTTACCGGTGCTGATGATGGGCGGCATCATAGGCAGATTATTCCGCGAATTCGCCGTCACGCTGTCCATTTCTATTTTTATTTCGCTGATTGTTTCGCTCACGCTCACGCCCATGCTGGCATCGCGCTTGCTCAAGCCACGCGGTGAACAAAAAGCCGGACGCATCTCGGCATGGGGAGAGCGAGGTTACGAAAAATTACTGCACGTTTATTACCGCAGTTTGACTTGGGCACTCAAACATTACCGCATCATGTTACTGATATTTTTCGCCACCATAGGATTGAATGTTTATCTGTACATCATCGTGCCCAAGGGATTTTTTCCGATGCAGGATACCGGTTTTGTAATCGGCAATATTCAAGCGGATCAGGCGATTTCTTTCCAGTCTATGACAGATAAACTCACCGACATCGTGACCATACTCAAGCATGATCCGGCGGTGGAAAATGTGGTGGGGTTCACCGGTGGCGGCGGCACCAACGGCGGGTTCGTGTTTATGAGTTTGCTGCCGTACAACCAACGAGTTGACGCGATGGCGATGATGGTCAGGTTAAGAAAAAAACTCGCCGCTATACCCGGCGCGCAAGTTTTTTTGGCTCCGGTGCAAGACATACGCGCCGGTGGACGACCCTCGCCAGCCCTTTACCAATATACCTTGCAGACCAGTGACCTGAACGAGTTGCGGGTCTGGGAGCCGCGTGTGCTAGAGGCGTTTAACCACATTCCGATTTTGGCGGATGTGAACACCGATCAGCAAAGCAAAGGTTTGGAAATCGAGCTGGCCATAGACCGCGATGCGGCGGCGCGTTATGGAATTTCGGTCAACACTATTGATCAGACACTCAACGATGCCTTCGGTCAACGCCTGGTTTCGACTATCTACCAGCCGCTGAATCAATACCGTGTGGTGATGGAGGCCGACCCAAAATATTTGCAAGGCGCGGAGGCGTTGAACGATATTTATTTGATTGCCGCGAATGGTCAGCATGTGCCGCTGGCGGCGTTGGCGCACTATGAAACCGGCACGACTCCGCTGGCGGTTAACCATCAGGGACTGTTTGCCGCTTCCACCATTTCGTTCAATCTCGACAAGGGCGCATCGCTAGGTCAGGCACAGCAGGCGATTGCCGTGGCGATGGCACAAATCGGCC
>JBAVPP010000056.1:0-5005 GCA_049693175.1 Gallionella sp.
GTGCCGCGATATTGCGCGCCACGTTTGCCGCGCCGCCGGGACGCTCCTCCACTCTATCGACTTTCAGCACCGGCACGGGGGCTTCGGGCGAAATGCGATGCACATCGCCAAACCAATAACGATCCAACATCACGTCGCCCACGACTAAAATTTTCGCGCCGATAAATTTTGGCAACGCACTCATGCCCGTACTCCCGTTTCTATATTACCTATATCAAAGTTAATCGCGCGCAATGCCAGCAAAGGATCGGCAGCTTGTGTAATCGGTCGGCCAATAACCAAATAACTGGAACCTGCCAACAGCGCGGCTTGCGGAGTCATCACGCGCGATTGGTCATCCAAACTCGCTTGCGCGGGACGTATGCCCGGTGTCACCAGACAAAAATCTTTGCCCAGATTTTCACGCAACAAACTTGCTTCCTGTGCCGAACACACCACGCCATCCATCCCGCTGTCGTGCGCCAGTGTCGCCAAGCGCAACACCATTTGCGCGGGTGTCGCGTTGATGCCGATGTCAGCCAAATCTTCCGTCGCCATACTGGTCAGCATGGTCACCGCGATAAGCTTGGGCGGCTGCTTCGCTTGCGCCACGGCATTCGCAGCCGCTTCCAACATTTTGCGACCACCGAGCGCGTGCACATTGACCATCCACACACCCAGCTCCGCCGCCGCTTTGCAGGCTTGCGCGGTGGTGTTGGGAATGTCGTGGAATTTCAAATCCAAGAAAATATCGAAGCCTAACTTCATCAATTTTTCCAGCGCGGCCGGTCCGGCGGCGGTGAATAATTCTTTGCCAACTTTTAAGCGGCATGCTTGCGGGTCTAGCCGCTCAGCCAATGCCAGCGCGGGTTGCGCGGATGCGTAATCCAGCGCGATGATTATTTTTGGGTCGTTCATAAAGTGTTTCCTGTTTCTTCGGTACGGCGCGGCGAATAGCTGTCCCACTCTTGGCAGGCGGGACAATGCCAATAAAATTGACGGGCATTAAAGCCGCATGATTTGCAGTGATACATCGCGAGATTGCGCGTGCGTTTATGCACCAAGTCTTTGACCAATTCCAGATCGGCGCGTCTTTCCAGATTGACTTCCAAGAGTCGTGCTTCCAGTAATTTATCCAGTCCCAACAAACTGGGATTGCGTTCCAACTCGTCCCGCACCACTTGATACGCGGCACTCGCGCCTTCCTTTTTCAACACGCCTTCGAATACCACATTGAGCAAATCATGGGAGTGATATTTGCGCAGATATTCGCGCAACAACGCAACCCCATCTGCCTCTTTATCCAAACTGCGATAGGCATTTAGCAGGCGTTCCGCAACCAGCGGCAAATATTGCGCATCCTGTTGTTCTATCGTCTGCCAAGTGCTTATGGCCTCCTTGGTTTTGGTCGCACTATGCAGCAAGTCTCCGAGCATCATGGTGGCACGCACGGACTGCGGATGTTCGTGTAACGCCTGTTGCAAATGCGCGCGGGCGGCGACCAAATCCCCCGCCGCAATTTCTTCGGCAGCAAGTTCGCAATAAAAAAAAGCGATGTGTTTGCCAGAGGATGTTCCGGTCTTTTCGGACAAATCTTCCGCTATCTTGATGGCTTTGAGCCAGTCGTGTTCTTTTTGAAACAATGCCAGCAAAAATTCCAAAGAAGACTGCGCATATTTTGTTTTTCCCAATTCGCGGAACAGGCTTTCGGCTCTATCCAAGATACCGGCTTTTAGATAATCCTGCGCCAACTCAAAGATCGCCTGCTGGCGTTTGTCGTCGTCCAAATCGGCTCTGTCGACGAGGTTGTGGTGCATACGCAACGCCCTATCCACTTCACCGCGACGGCGGAACAAGCTGCCCAGCGCGAAGTGCAGTTCGACTGTTTGCGGATCGACTTTGACGACCTCGATGAAAGCCTCGATGGCTTTGTCTTGTTGCTCGTTAAGTAAAAAATTCAACCCCTGAAAATACGAGTCCGGCAAGGCACTCGATTCAGAAAGTATATCTTTGATGTCTATACGCGCCGCCAACCATCCCATGCCGAAAAACAGCGGAAAGATTAGCAACATCCACGGTTGAAATTCCATAATTTATTCGTTTAAGAGCCTGGTGTTTGGAGTTTATTTTGCTCGATATCTGATAATTGATTTTTGATACGAATGTCGCGCTTCAAATTTGCAATCTCCCTGCGTTGCTGCAAGAGATTGAACATCATCGCCAACACACCTATCGCCACTCCTGCCGCAAAAAATATCAACAACACAATGACCAACGACGTGTGCCATTCAGTTTCAAAAAAATATCGCAAGGTCACGGGTTGATTGTTCTTAACCGCAAACCCCAGCAACACGATGAACATGATAAAACGCCATAGCCAATTAAAATAACGCATGGTCTTTCCGCCAGTTTTATAGACGCTGAACGATAGCATAAAAAATGGCGGCGATACCTTACGATACGCCGCCAAAATTAAATATCGCCTTTCTCGTTCGTCTCCTCTCCCGCAAGCGTGAGAGGATTGAGGTGAGGGCTTTCAGTCACTCAAGGTTGTGCTTCGCTGACCCGTTCACGCAACTCTTTTCCAGCTTTGAAGTGTGGCACATATTTCGCCGGCACTTTTACCTTGTCACCTGTTTTGGGATTGCGCCCAAGACGGGGTGGTCGATAGTTCAAACCGAAACTGCCAAAGCCGCGTATCTCGATACGTCCACCACGCGCTAACGAGGCGGACAAACTATCGAGTATCACTTTAACAGCCAGTTCCGCATCCTTAGCCAATAACTGCGGATGCAGCTCGGCCAGTCTTGCGATCAAATCGGAACGAGTCATAGTTACCTCAACTTAGGCTTCTGTTTTGCTGCCGCTCATCTTCGCTTTCAACAACGCGCCCAAATTGGTTGTACCCGCATTGGAACTCGTTTCAGCGGAGAACTTTTGCATTGCGGCAGATTCTTCAGCTTTATTGAGTGCTTTGATAGACAAATTGATACCGCGATTTTTGCGATCCACATTGATGATGACCGCCGTAACCGTGTCGCCTTCTTTGAGATGCGTGCGGATGTCTTCAACGCGATCCACAGAAACTTCGGATGCTTTCAAGTACGCTTCAACATCGCCGTCCAGTGCAATCACCGCGCCTTTAGCGTCGATGGATTTAACCGTACCGGTAACCACTGCACCCTTTTCATTACTGGATGCGAAACCACCGAATGGATCAGATTCCATTTGCTTGATGCCCAAGGAAATGCGCTCACGTTCCACGTCAATCGCCAGAACCACCGCTTCAACTTCGTCGCCCTTCTTGTAGTTGCGCACCATTTCTTCGCCAGGCTGAGACCATGACAAATCGGACAAGTGAATCAGACCGTCGATGCCGCCATCCAAACCGATGAACACGCCGAAGTCAGTGATAGACTTGATTTGACCACGGACTTTATCGCCCTTCTTGTGGTTGATTTCGAAGTCGTCCCAAGGATTCGACTTGCACTGTTTCATACCCAAAGAAATACGACGACGTGCTTCGTCAATTTCCAGAATCATCACTTCAACTTCATCGCCCAAAGAAACCACTTTGGATGGATGTACGTTCTTGTTGGTCCAATCCATTTCGGAAACGTGTACCAGACCTTCGATACCTTGTTCGATTTCAACGAATGAACCGTAGTCGGTCAGGTTAGTTACCTTACCGAACATGCGCGTGCCTTGTGGGTAGCGACGTGCCAGACCATTCCAAGGATCGTCGCCCATTTGTTTGATGCCCAAAGAAACGCGATTCTTTTCTTGATCGAATTTCAGAATCTTAGCTTCAACTTCTTCACCTACTGTCAGCACTTCGGAAGGATGCTTAACGCGTCTCCATGCCAAGTCGGTGATGTGCAACAAACCATCAATACCACCCAAGTCAACGAATGCGCCGTAGTCCGTGATATTTTTAACCACGCCCTTAACAATCGCGCCTTCTTTCAGACTTTCCATGATGGCTTCACGATCCGCACCCATGGTTGTTTCCAGCACCGCACGGCGTGACACCACGACGTTGTTGCGCTTGCGATCCAACTTGATGACCTTCAATTCCATCGTTTTGTTTTCGTATGGTGTGGTGTCCTTAACCGGACGAATGTCCACCAAAGAACCCGGCAAGAATGCGCGGATACCGTTGACCATTGCAGTCAAACCACCCTTAACTTTACCGCTAACAAAACCTTCAACGATTTTGCCTTCTTCCATGGCGATTTCAAGATCGTGCCATGCAGCCAGACGTTTAGCTTTTTCACGGGACAGCTTGGTCTCACCATAGCCGTTTTCCAGTGATTCGATAGCCACAGTGATGAAGTCGCCAGCTTTAACTTCGAGTTCACCTTTGGCATCGAGGAATTCTTCGATCGCGATCAAACTTTCGGATTTCAGTCCCGCATTAACCACCACTACGTTGTGATCAACACGCACGACTTGCGCGGTAATCAATTCGCCCGCACGCATTTCTTTGCGCGTCAGACTTTCTTCAAACATGGCTGCGAAACTATCGGGATTTAATTCTGTTGCTGTTGCGGTTGTGTTCATTGTGAATACACCTAAGAGTAAAACCGTTTGCACGGCGGTTAGTTAAAAGTTCCCGAATGACGGAGAGTCAAGCGGGGCCTAGTTTTTCGGACGTTCCGACTGGTAATGCTGCAACACGAAATCAACCGCCTGCTCGATGTTCAGAGCCGTGGTATCCAACAAGATCGCGCCAGTGGCCTGTTGCAAAGGTGCGACGCTACGTTGTGTGTCACGAGTGTCGCGCGCCTCTATGTCCTGCAAAAGGGCGGCGATATTAGCATCCATTCCTTTTTGTTTCAACTGCTTGTAACGGCGATCGGCACGGGCGGCGGCTGAAGCGGTCAAAAATATTTTTAACGCGGCATCGGGAAACACCACGGAAGCCATGTCCCGCCCGTCTGCCACCAAGCCTGGCGCACAGCGAAATGCCTTCTGTTTGTCCAACAAAGCGGCGCGCACCTGCGGCAATGCTGCAATCTTGGAC
>JBAVPP010000057.1:0-6018 GCA_049693175.1 Gallionella sp.
GCGTTCCCCACATCCGTGGGGATGAAGCAGGACGCACAAAATTCGCAAGCTCAATTAGATATGCGTCTCACTAGATATATTTAACCTGGTGAAAGGCAGCCTTCAAGAAGCGCAACTTCAAAGCCGAGTGTCGCCTTTTGGCCGATTGCTCCGAACTGCCCATCATGTTTGACTGCCCGTTTGCTGTCATTGACCCAACACTACCACCGAGCCGAAATTTTTTCTATGGGCCATTCGGTCATTTTTGATGGCAGGGGAGGTGAATGTTTAGGCGATGGCAGCTACCTGTAGTGGAGCGGACTGTCATCACGGATTCGTGGATGGCAGGAATGGGTTAGCTGGGTGAGTTCAAGTTTTTCAAGACCGGACTTTCAAATGCTAATCAATTTTAAAATTTTCAGCGTCCGGTTTCGGCAGAATTATTGAAGGTCAACCAACTAATCCAATGCGCAAATTCAATCTGCTGAACTGGGAACGATTGGATGAAGGGATAGTTTTGTTTGACGAAGTCACGACCACATTTGAAAATAAAATTTTGCTGTGCCAATACGAAGCCTGTGGGATGCGTACCGTAGCCAAAACGTAACTACGGTAAAAGTAACCCTACATATAGTAGAGTCCTTTGTGGCTACATTACAATGATTGCGGGTGATGCAAGGCATTGATTAATAATATAACTGCATTTAGATGGCTAGGCTCATAATCCTTTGGTCGTCGGTTCAAGTCCGACCGGACCCACCAACAACGACAAGCGGTTTAGGGCTGATGCCTTAAGCCGCTTTGTTTTGACCGTGACTAAAACGTGACAATGTAACCACGTTTCCCTTCCTTAAAGATTTTTACCTTCGCTGACTCGCGTGTTCTAAACATCTAGATACAAATGAGTCGTAGAAATAAATATGCCAGTTACAAATGCCACATATTATAAGAGCTGAAAACGCATTCCAGTAGGTGTGTTTTCAATTCCCTGATTTGGGCAACTTGCGAGGGTTGCCCTATTTTTTGTTCAGTTCAATATTTATTCGACGGTGACTAACTGGCACAATAATGCCATACATTTTAAGGGGCTGAGCGTCGCGAAAATAAAGCGCAAACATCAAACGCCTTTAAGCTTCAACTCCGCTTGCGATAAGGCATCCGGCAGCCCTAACAGCACCAGCACATCGCCCACTTGCAGCAGCATTTCCTCGCTGGGTTGCACATCCATCACACCATTGCGGCGCACGGCGTTGACTTCTACATGCAACAAAGCCAACTCCATTTCGCGCAGACGTTTTCCGACAGCCGTGTGTTCCGGTTTGAGATAGACGCGCAGAAATCTGGGCTGCAAACGCTCGGTGGTTTCGCCCACATCGTTGGTGCGAAAATAGCCGCTGAACACCGCGTAACGGCGCGCGCGACTTTCTTGTATCTGGCGTATCACGCGGTTTAGCGGCACGCCCGACATGAGTAAAACTTGCGATGCCAGCATCACGCTGCCTTCCACGACTTCTGCGACGACTTCCGCCGCACCGGCTTGTTTCAAGGCTTCCACGTCGGTCTCGTCATTGGTGCGCACCACCACCGGCAAATCGGGGCGCAGTTGTTTGACATGATGCAAAATTGCCAACGCGGAATGTTTGTCTTTGTAGGAAATCACCAACGCACTGGCGCGCATCAGCCCCGCCGCCATCAACACTTCGCGTTTCGCCGCATCGCCATACACCACATTTTTTTGCGCCGCCAAGGCTTCGCGCACGCAACGAGAATCTAAATCCAAGGCGACAAAACGCAATTTTTCGCGCTCCAAAAAACTCGCCAGCGCGTGTCCGCTGCGACCATAACCGCAGATGATGACATGCTGATTGCTGCTCATACTTTGTATGGCAATTTGATGCATTTGCATGGCGCGATTGGTCCATTCCGCCGCTGAAAATCGCCGCGCAATCGCTTCGCCATGTTGAATTAAAAACGGCGCGGCGAGCATGGAAATCAACATGGCAGCGAGGCAAATTTGCAACACTTCGGCTGGCACCAGATGAGCGTTATCGGTGAGTGTCAACAACACAAAACCAAACTCGCCCGCCTGCGCCAAACCTATGCCGCTGCGCCATGCCACGCCCCAATCACCTTCAAAAACACGCGCCAACATCACCACCACCAAGGCTTTGCAAATCACCAACGCGGCGACTGCCAGCATCACCCAAGCCAGATCGCCGACCACCGCGCCCAAATCCAATTTCATACCGATGGTGACGAAGAATAATCCCAGCAACACATCGCGGAACGGCTTGATGTCTTCTTCCACCTGATAGCGATATTCGGTTTCCGAAATCAACATGCCCGCGACGAACGCGCCCAATGCCAAGGACAAGCCCGCCAACTCGGTGAGATAGGCCAGCCCAAGCGTGATGAGCAACACGTTGAGCATGAACAACTCGGAAGATTTTTGCCGCGCCACCACATGAAACCACGAGCGCATTACATGCTGACCGAACACCAGCAGAATCGCCAACACCAACACCGCTTTGAGTGTCGCGTATAACAAGGTCGAAGAAAGATGCGCGGCATCCGATGCGAGTGCGGGAATGATAATTAACAGTGGCACGACAGCCAAATCTTGGAACAGCAACACACCCATCATCTGCTGCCCGTAAGGCAGATTCAATTCCGCGCGTTCGACCAGCATTTTGCTCACGATGGCGGTCGACGACATCGCCAGCACGCCGCCCAATGCCAAGCCAGCGCGCCAATCCAAACCAAATGCTAGGGCGATGACGATGATCAACACCATCGTACCTAGCACCTGCGCGCCACCCAAACCAAACACCGTGCGCTTCATCGCCGTCAAGCGAGTCAAACTAAATTCCAAGCCGATGCTGAACATCAAAAAAACCACGCCGAATTCCGCGATATGTTGCGTGCCCAAGGACTCCGGTATCCACGCCAACGCGTGCGGACCGATCAAAATTCCCACGGTCAAATAACCCAGCATCACCGGCAAACGCAAGATGCGGCACAACACCACGACTCCTACCGCCGTGGCGAGCAAAATCAAAACTAAGGTAAGTGAGTTATCCATGCGTCTATTGTGTGAAAAATTTATACCTGCCCGATGATGCCGCACCGCAGTCGTATTTGCAAAGTTTTACAGTTGTAATTTTGCGCTGTTATATAATGCCAGCATGAATAAATCTCTTACTGCAACACCCCGCGCATTGGAGCTTGCACGCGAGGTGCTGAATATCGAAGCCGATGCCGTCAGCGCGCTCGCCCAACGTTTGGACGAGCATTTTTTGCAAGCGCTGAATCTGATTTTATCTTGTCATGGTCGCGTCATCGTGAGTGGTATGGGCAAGTCGGGACACATCGCGCGCAAGATTGCGGCGACCATGTCCAGCACTGGCACGCCCGCGTATTTTGTCCATCCCGGCGAAGCCAGTCACGGCGATTTAGGCATGATTACTTCTGATGATGTCATCATCGCGTTGTCGTATTCCGGCGAAAGCCAAGAGCTGATGACCATCGTGCCTGTGATTAAACGCCAAGGTGCGAAACTCATCAGCATGACCGGCTTTCCCCAATCGAGTTTGGCAGTCGCTGCGGATGTGCATCTCAATGCTCATGTGGATAAAGAAGCCTGTCCGATGGGGCTGGCACCGACTGCCAGCACCACGGCGGCACTCGCCTTGGGTGATGCGTTGGCGGTGGCATTGTTGGACGCTAAAGGCTTTGGCAAAGAAGATTTTGCGCGCTCGCATCCGGGCGGAAGTTTGGGTAGAAAATTACTCACCCATGTGCGCGACATAATGCGTACTGGCGACGGTCTGCCGATGGTGTATGAAGCGGCGATGTTGAGCGATGCGCTAATGGAAATTTCCAAAAAAGGCGTGGGTATGACGGCGATTGTGGATGCCGATTTGCATGTGTTGGGCATTTACACCGACGGTGATTTGCGCCGCACGCTGGCGAAGAGTGTGGATTTCAACACCACGCCGGTGCGTAGTGTGATGTCGTCTAAGCCACGCTGCATCAGCCCCGATGCACTGGCGGTCGAGGCTGTGCAAGTCATGGACACGCACAATATTAATCAAATGCTGGTGGTGGATGCCGATAATCGTTTAGTCGGCGCGCTTAATATGCACGATTTATTGCACGCCAAAGTTATTTAACTTTCTGGAGAAAAACATGCTACTTAGTCGTGCCAAATTGATTAAATTAGTGACCTTCGATGTGGATGGTGTGATGACCGACGGCGGGCTGTATTTGTCGGATTCCGGCAATGAAACCAAACGCTTCAACACGCTGGACGGTCTGGGCATCAAACTGCTTAAAGCCAGCGGCATACAAGTTGCCATCATCACCGGACGCAGTTCAAAATGCGTGGCTTTGCGCGCGCAAAATCTGGGCATAGAACACGTTTATCAAGGCGTGGAGCACAAGCTCAATGCCATGAACGATTTGCTAAACAAACTCAAACTCACCCGCGATGCGGCGGCGTATATGGGCGACGACGTGGTCGATCTGCCGGTGATGCGCAATGTCGGTTTGGCGATCAGTGTGCCGGACGCGCCGCAACTGGTGCGCGAACATGCCAGCTACATCACTCAGCGGCGCGGCGGTTATGGCGCGGTGCGCGAGGCATGCGAGTTAATCATGCACGCGCAAGGCACGCTAGACGCGCAGATGGCGCAATATTTGATATGAGCGTTGCTTCACGCGCCCGTTCCTGGCTGCCACTTCTGCCGTTGCTGGGTATCTTGGCGGTGACTTATTGGTTGGATCAAAAAACCCAGCCCGAAGAAGAAAAAGCGGATAGCAGCAAACTGCATAATCCCGATGCCGTTGTCGATAATGTCAGCGCGGTAACGCTCAACCAGCAAGGCACGCCGCACTTCGTTATGGCGGCAAAACAACTGGTGCATTATTCCGATGACGACAGCACCGACCTGACCGAACCCGACCTCACCGCGATTGCGCCGCTGCGTGCGGATGTGCACATGACCGCCCGAACCGGTACGTTATCCAGCAAAGGTGATGTCATCGAGCTGCATAATGATGTGCATATCGTGCGCGCTGCCAGCACCACGCAAAGCGAGCTGGTGATGCAAACGGAATATCTCAAAGTGATGCCCAATCTGGAAACCGCGCAGACCGACCGACCTGTCACGATGGATGATGCGAACGATCATGTGGATGCGGTCGGAATGGAAATGGACAACAAAGCGCAAATCATAAAATTATTGGCACAAGTGAAAGCGACCAATGCAGTCAAACAAAATTAGCGCGATGCTGCTCATGCTGCTCGCCACCTCTGCAAGCTGGGCGGAACAGAATGACCGCAACCAGCCCATGCAAATCGAATCCGATCAAGCCGAGATGAATCAGGCGGCGCAGATCAGCACCTTCACCGGTAAGGTGCAAATCAATCAGGGCACCATGCAAATTCTGGGCGACAAGCTGGTCGTCACTCAGGATAAACTGGGCAACAAGATAGGCAAAATTTATGGCGCACTTGCCAGTTTCCGGCAAAAGCGCGAGGGTCTGGATGAGTATGACGAGGGTTACGGCGAGCGTATCGAATACGACACGCTCAAGCAAACGCTGGATATATATGGGCAAGCGCGCCTTAAGCGCAATCAGGATTTCGTGCGTGGCGATCATATCAACTACAACTCGCAAACCGAGATATTCGTGGTGAGCAACAACGCGCCCAGTAATGGCGAAGCACCTCACCGTGTGAAAGCCATCATACAGCCGCAGCCAAAAACTCAGCCCGCATCGGCAGTCACGGAGAAAAAATGAGTGAGTTACGTGCCGTAGGGCTACAAAAAAAATATGGGGCGCGCAGTGTCGTACGCGACGCGTCGTTGAATGTGAAAAGCGGCGAAGTGGTCGGTTTGTTAGGCCCGAACGGCGCGGGAAAAACCACCTCGTTTTACATGATAGTCGGCTTGGTGGCGGCGGATGGTGGCGAGATTTTCATCGACGACAACAATGTCACGCACTTGCCCATCCACCGGCGCGCAAGGCTGGGGT
>JBAVPP010000058.1:0-6815 GCA_049693175.1 Gallionella sp.
CAACTGGATTGACCGGAGATACGTTGAACGTTTATGCGAATCAAACAACGACTAATGCGACCGTGAATGTTTGGGCGGATTTGACATTGACACCTACCGCTACCGGGACATCCACGCTAGTGATTACCGCGCCACCAACTGGCACATGGTCGAGTGGTAGTTACTGGATCAATGCTTTTGATGCCAATGGTGGCGGTGTCAATACCAACTACCAATAGTAATCTTAGCATGATGAATGCAAGCGGCCTTCGGGCCGCTTTTTTTACGTCAACACCCTGTTCGCTTGGTGTAGTGCCTATTCAAAATTTGTCATGCGTAGCACGTTGGGGTGATGTCGTAATTACGGTAGAATGCGCGCTTTCGATTTAAGCATACGCGAAGATGAAAATGATTAAAGGCAGTATTGTGGCTATCGTCACACCCATGCACGAAGATGGAAGTTTAGATATGGATGCGTTCCGTACACTGATTGATTTTCATATCGATCAAGGTACGGACGGTATCGTGGTGGTGGGTACGACGGGCGAGTCGCCGACGGTGGATGTGGAAGAACATGAGTTGTTGATTGCCGAGGCGGTCAAGCATTCCGCCAAACGTATTCCTATCATCGCGGGTACGGGTGCGAACTCGACCAAGGAAGCCATCGAGCTGGCGACCTTCTCCAAGAATGCCGGTGCGGATGCGTCGCTGACCGTGGTCCCGTATTACAACAAGCCGACACAAGAAGGTTTGTATCATCACTTTAAGGCCATCGCCGAAGCAGTCGATATGCCGCACATTTTGTACAACGTGCCGGGGCGCACGGTCGCCGATATGCATAACGATACGGTGTTGCGTCTGGCGCAAATTTCCAACATCGTCGGCATCAAAGACGCGACCGGCAACATTGAGCGCGGCAGTGATTTGTTGGCGCGCGCGCCTAAAGACTTTGCCATTTACAGCGGCGATGATGCCAGTACGCTGGCGTTGATGTTGCTCGGCGGGCACGGCTCGATTTCGGTGACGGCGAACGTCGCGCCCAAGTTGATGCATGAGATGTGTATGGCGGCGTTGGATAACGATGTGGTCAAGGCGCGCGAAATCAATTTCAAATTGTTGCGTTTGCATCGCCATCTGTTTGTCGAGGCAAATCCTATTCCGGTGAAATGGGCGGTGGCGCGTATGGGGTTGATGAAAAATACTTTCCGTTTGCCGCTCACGCCTTTGTCCGCATCAGCTTATGGCGTGGTCGAGCAAGCGATGTTGCAGGCCGGTGTGGCAATAAAACAATAGGAAATATGATGAAAATTTTGCAAACAGGAATGGTGGGTGTGGTGCTGGTGTCTTTGGCCGGTTGCGGTATGTTCGCCGAAAAACATATTGATTATGAAGCCGGCGCAAAACAAGTGCCGTCGCTGGAAGTGCCACCGGATTTGACGCAACCGAACAGCGTGGATACCTACAAAGTGCCATCGTCACCCGTGCCGTCAAGCGCGGTTGCGCAAACCAATGCGGACGCGAGTATGCAAGTCGACGAGACGGGTACAAACAGTATTTTGATTAAAGACGCGTTCGATAAAAGTTGGCGCAGAGTGGGTCTGGCGATAGAGCGCGCGAAACTGGCAATGGAAGATAAAGACCGCAGCAAAGGTATTTATTTTTTGCAGCCTATCAAGGCGGGCGGCAGTATCAATCTTCCTAAAGAAGCCATCCAGACCAGCTATCGCGTGCATGTGCAGGAGAATGCCGCTACTTGTGTCGTGACCGTGACAACGGCGGAGGGTGTCAGCGACGCATCCAGCAAACTGGTGTTGGACGCACTGTATAAAAACATCCAGCCTTAACCCATGCGTTTTGCATCGCTAGGCAGCGGCAGCGAAGGCAACGCGCTGCTGGTCGAGGTTGCACAGACACGCGTATTGATGGATTGCGGTTTTGGTTTGCAAGACAGCATAGTTCGGCTGGCAAGATTAGGTGTGCTGCCCGATCAGTTGAGCGGTATCGTGGTCACGCATGAGCACGGCGATCACATTTCCGGTGTGGCCAAGTTGGCGCGCCGATTCAACTTGCCGGTGTGGCTCACCCACGGCACGCTGCGCGCACAAGCCAAAGCTTTCGCCAATATTGCCACGCTGCATGAAATTGACGCGCACACGATATTCGCTATCGGCGATGTGCAAATCCAACCTTATCCTGTGCCGCATGACGCGACTGAACCGGTGCAATATGTGTTCAGCGATGGCGCGCGGCGGCTGGGTGTGCTGACTGATGTCGGGTGTGGCACACCGCATATCGAAGCGACGCTGAGTGGCTGTGACGCGCTGGTGTTGGAATGTAATCACGATAGCGAATTGCTGGCGAACGGCGACTATCCGCATAGCTTAAAACAGCGCGTGGGCGGACGTTACGGACACTTGAACAATAGCCAATCGGCAGAGCTGCTGGCGAAGCTGGATGTGAGTCGTTTGCAACACCTCATCTCCGCGCATCTGAGCCATAAAAACAACTCGCCCGAACTAGCCGTCGCAGCGTTGCGTGGTGTGTTGAATTGCGAAGCGGAATTTATTGGCGTGGCGACACAAGCGGAAGGATTTGGCTGGCGGGAAATAGGATAGAGACAGGATTTAGGAACTGGGATTTTGGATTTGAGAAAAACGCTGCATCGCTTCTAACCAAATCCCAGCTCCTAAATCCTATTTTCTCGTCATAAAAAAAGCCGACTTGCGTCGGCTTTTTTGTGCGGCGAAAGTAAGTAAGACTTACTTCTTCATTGCATCAGCAGCAGACTTAGCAGCATCAGCAACGCCGGCTACAGTAGAAGCAGCATCAGTCACAGCAGCGGCAGCAGATGCGCCAACTACAGATGAAGCAACTTCAGCAACAGCAGGAGCAGCGGCAGCAGCAGAAGCGGCAACAGCAGTTGCTGTAGAAGCAGCAGCGGCAGCAGTATCAGCAGCTTTTTCGCCACAAGCAGTCAAAGCCAAAGCCAGTAAAGCAACAACGAGAGCAGAACGTTTCATTTTTTATTTCCTCGGTTTAAGTTTAAAACAATAAATTTTTGCCTGATTTCGGATGCTTGAATACTAGCCCAAAATCAAAGTCGCGCCATTCTACCAGCGGAAATTATAAAATCCAGTCAATTTCAAATTATTTTTTGCTGATATGCCCGCATTGCATCCTGTTGGGCTGCGATGAGCCGTGAAGTGTGGCTTACAAGCCCAGTGTTGTCGCGGAAACGGACGGTTGGGAGCTTTCCCACATCTCCAAAAATCTGGATTTTAATGCCCTGGCTTCAAAAGGGTCATGTTGCGCAAAAATGCCGCGCGGATCGTCAAAGTGAAAACGCCGTACAAAATGACTGTCATCGGCGACCGAAAATGGCGCGGTGATGTGTTGCAAGTTTTTCGCCGTTTGATGGATGAACATACCGTGCCCGAACTGCTGTAGCAGCATACTCATACGCGCGCATTGCGTGGACAGGAAACGTGTGTCATGCGCCAACACATACAGGCGATTGGCGGGATTGGCGAGTAGAAATTGACGTAGCGTTTCGTAGCGCGCTTCGCCGTTGAAACCCAAGCCATCAAAGTTTTTTTCAAACAGGTATAAGTTGTGTTGCGCCAAGCCGCACAGTGTATCCAGAGCCGCGCTGTAGTCTTTAATGCCATCGAGTTTGGTGTGTTGCGATACCGCTTCGGACATGATTACCCCCGTTGCTTTTTCCTGATAACAAGATAGCCGTCCAGATACCATTGGTAAAGCAAATCGCCCATGTCGACGGCATTTTCAGCGATGTGATTCAGACCGCGCTGGTCGGCGAGTTCGCGCAGTTGCGCGTAAAGATTTTGGTCAACAGCGTGGGCTTCACCGTTCATAAACACGCTGTTCGCATGGCATAACATCTGGCATTTCAAATCGAGTTCAACACCATTTTTGCTTGCATTCAAGAGAAACTTTTCCGCACTGAGTGGACGTGCGGGCGGCTCGAAAAATATATGCGGCTTGGGGTCGCTTAAATAACAGCCCAAGAAATTCGCGATGTCTTCCTGATCCCAACGAATTTGTTTGATGGCTAGTCCGACTTGTTTAATCATTGCGCCGCTGATCTCGGAAGGATGTTTTTGGCTTTGTAAATCGGGGTCGGCATACATGCCGTCCACGCAAATTCGGTCTTGCAAATAAACCAAAAATTGTTCCGCCAATTCTTGATAAGCTGGCGTGCGAAAACCGATGGAATAAGTCATGCAGTCATCTTCGGCGATGCCGTTGTGCGCGCAGTGCGGCGGCAGATACAGCATGTCGCCCGCTTCCAGTATCCACTCTTGTTCAACCTTGAAATCGCTGAGGATGCGTAAAGGCGCGCCCTCGATTAAAGTGCGATCCGCTTGCGTGGAAATCTGCCAACGACGGTGTCCTAAACCTTGCAGCAAAAACACATCGTAGGAATCGAAATGCGGCCCGACTCCGCCACCACGGGGCGCGTAACTGACCATTAAATCATCCAAACGCGTGTGCGGAATAAAATCAAACTGTTTGAGCAACTCGGCGGCGGAAGCCAGATGATGATTGACTCCTTGCACCAGCACCGTCCATTTTGCCTTGCCAAAATCCGCAAAATCATCGGGCGTAAAAGGCGATTGTTGCAGCGCGAATTTGCCGCGCTGTTGTGTGACCAAGCGCGCTTGCGCATCGTCCGTGCAGGCGAGTTTCAGCAACTGTTGCGCGTCCAGCAAGCCTTTGAATTCCGGCATCGCCTGACGGATTAGTAAAGGTTTCTTTTGCCAATAGTCGCGCAAAAATTCTTCCACGCCCAAGCCGCCGAGTAAAGTTTGTATATTTTTCATTGCGCGATTATAGCCGTGCCGGTTTGACTTTGCCGCGTCGAAAATAAATTTTTTAGAGCCCCGCAAAAAGCATTTACAATGCCGGACAGGGAGAATTGACTATGCAATCTGAACCACTTGTCACAGGTATAGAAGCTCCGCATTTTGAATTGCCGGATGCGGATATGCAGAACTTTGTGCTGACTTCACAGCGTGGCAAGCATCATGTCGTTTTGTATTTTTACCCGCGTGACGACACGCCCGGCTGCACGATGGAAGCCAACGAGTTCAGCGAGTTGGAAGAAGAGTTCACCAAACTCGCGGCGGTGGTCATCGGTGTGAGCCGTGACGATTGTTTAAGTCACGCGTCGTTCCGCGACAAGTATGGATTGTCCGTTTTGTTGTTGTCCGACCCCGATGCGCGCGTATGCAAACGCTACGGCGTGATGTACGAAAAAGAGGTGGATGGACACAAGAAATGGTCCATCAAACGCTCCACTTTCGTGATCGACAAACATGGAAAATTGCGCCATGTGATGTACGGTGTCCATGCCCACGGACACGCACAAGAGATTTTGAATTTACTAAAGGAAATGAAATGAAAATCATTAAAGACTCGGTTGTTTCGCTGCGTTATGAATTGATAGACTCGACGGGCGAGTTGGTTGAAAAAGTGGAAGAGCCGATTAGCTATTTGCACGGTGGACACGACGGGATTTTTCCGCTGGTCGAAGAGGCATTGCACGGCAAAGGCATAGGTGACAAGGTTAGCGTGACTTTGCAACCGGATGATGCGTTCGGTGAATATGAACATGAAATGGTCGAAGTGGAAGCGCGCAGTTCCTTCCCCAAAGATGTGGCGGTGGGTATGCAGTTCGAGGGTGCGCCGGAGGAATCTGACGACGAAGATTTCATTCTGTATACCGTGGTCGAGGTCACCGACGATGAAGTGACTGTGGATGGCAATCATCCGCTGGCGGGCAAAACGCTGACTTTTAATTGCGAAGTGACCGGTGTGCGAGTTGCAACCGAGGAAGAATTGGAACACGGGCATGTGCATGACGAAGGCGGTCATCTGCACTAAGTTCAAAACCTGCCGCGCGATTCGATTGCGGCGTTGCGCGATTGATAAAACTTAGTGGTGTAAGTAAAAAACTCGAAACCAGATGTGTTCGAGTTTTTTATTTTGGGAGTCAGTGATGCAAGTCTTGAATTCAACTTTATCGTTACGCGAGCATTTGGCAGGACAGAAAAGTATTGCCTTTGTGCCCACCATGGGTAATCTGCATGAAGGTCATCTTGCCTTGATGCGCGAGGCGCGGCAGCACGGTGACATCGTGGTATCTAGTGTGTTCGTGAATCCTTTGCAGTTCGGGCCGAACGAGGATTTTGACCGTTATCCGCGCACCTTGGAGGCTGATTGCGACAAGATGCGCGGCTTGGTCGATGTGGTGTTTGCGCCGACTGTCAACGATATGTATCCTCAGTCGCAACAGGTGTTCGTCGAACTGCCCGCGATTGCCAATGAATTGTGCGGCGTATCGCGTCCCGGACATTTTCGCGGAATGGCGACGGTGGTGTTGAAGTTGTTGAATATCGTGCAGCCGCAAGTCGCGCTGTTCGGCAAAAAAGATTATCAGCAATTGCATATCATTCGCCAGATGGCTGCGCAGTTTAATTTGCCGGTGCGTATCGTCGGAGGCGAAACGGTACGCGCCGATGATGGCTTGGCATTGAGTTCGCGCAACCAGTATTTGACCGACGCGCAACGCGCGGAAGCACCGCGTTTGTATCGCACGCTGCAAGCGATGCGCGGCGCACTGTTGCTAGGCGGGCGCGATATGGAGCGATTGCAGCGCGAGGCCATCGCGTCCCTCACCCAGCACGGCTGGTCGGTGGACTATGTGTCGGTGCGCAGTCAGGTATCGCTACAAGCAGCGCAATATTCGGAGCGCGAGTGGGTGATACTCGCGGCGGGGAAATTGGGTAACACCCGTTTGTTGGACAATACCG
>JBAVPP010000059.1:0-1526 GCA_049693175.1 Gallionella sp.
CCGGAAATGGTGGTGGCGGTGGATGGGCGTGTGCCAGATCCGGCAAAAATGAGCGATACGGTGCAGCGCGAAGGGGCGCAGCGCGCCTTGCAATATATGGGTTTGCAGGCGAACACACCAATCTGCGAAATTCAAATCGACAAAGTTTTTATCGGCTCATGCACCAATGCGCGCATCGAAGATATGCGTGCGGCAGCGGCAATCGCCAAAGGTAAAAAAGTCGCGGCGAATGTGAAGTTGGCAATGGTTGTGCCGGGTTCGGGCTTGGTGAAAAAACAAGCCGAAGACGAAGGGCTGGACAAGATTTTTATCGCGGCAGGTTTTGAGTGGCGCGATCCGGGTTGCTCGATGTGTTTGGCGATGAACGACGATAGACTTTCGCCCGGCGAGCGTTGCGCCTCGACTTCCAATCGCAATTTTGAAGGTCGTCAAGGGCAGGGCGGACGCACGCATTTGGTCAGTCCCGAAATGGCGGCGGCGGCGGCGATAGCCGGACATTTTGTTGATATTAGTGTGGTGAATTAATAAAGGAGCGAATGATGAAAAAAATTGCAATGTTACTCATGTTGGCGGGAATATTATCGGCTTGCAACACTATGGAAGGCATAGGCAAAGACCTCAAGCAAGGTGGCGAGTCGATAGAAAAGGCGGCGAGCAAGTAATGCAAAAATTCACCTTGTTGAATGGCTTGGTCGCGCCTTTGGATAGAGCGAATGTCGATACCGACGCGATCATCCCCAAACAATTTTTGAAGTCGATTAAGCGTTCCGGTTTCGGTGTGAATGCGTTTGATGAATGGCGTTATCTCGACCACGGCGAACCGGGTATGGACAACAGCAAGCGTAAAGCCAATCCCGATTTCGTGCTGAATCAAGCGCGTTATCAGGGCGCGCAAATTTTGCTGGCGCGCGAAAATTTTGGCTGCGGTTCGTCGCGCGAACACGCGCCTTGGGCGTTGGAAGACTACGGTTTTCGCGTCATCATCGCGCCCAGTTTTGCCGATATATTTTTCAATAACTGTTTCAAAAATGGTTTGTTGCCGATACGTCTTTCTGCCGAGCAAGTCGATACTTTGTTCAAAGCGGTGAGCGCGCAAGTGTGCTACAAACTGGTGGTGGACTTGGAACAACAAACCATTAGCGAGCCGGATGGCGTGAGTTATAAGTTTGAAGTCGATGCCTTCCGCAAACATTGTTTGTTGAATGGTTTGGATGACATCGGCCTGACTTTGCAACATGTCGCGGACATCAGCACGTTCGAGGCCAAACGCCACGCGGCGCAACCTTGGCTGTAAACTTTTTGTGAAATGTAAAAAGTGAAACGTACCCATCCGAATTTGGATGAGTGATGCGGAGTGCTGGCTAGCCTCTTCTTTCACGTTTCATTTTTCACGGATTTGAGAGGAATTATGAAGATCGCAGTTTTACCCGGTGACGGCATCGGACCAGAAATCGTTGCTCAGGCAGTCAAAGTAATGAACGCGTTGCGCGGCGACGGTTTGAAAATCGAAATGGAAAGCGCGCACA
>JBAVPP010000060.1:0-3346 GCA_049693175.1 Gallionella sp.
CCACCGCTTGTTTCACTTGCAACGCGGTGTATTCGCCCACCGGTAAATTCGCCAGCACCGCCGCGCAAATCGCCGCGCCACGGGCTTGTCCGAGCAGCAGCGTCGATTGCGGATTGACGTTGACGAACACTTTTTCCACCGCGACTTGTTGCGGCTGATATTGCGCGATGACCTCGCCCAAGGAATTCAAAATACTTTTCAATCTATCCGGCAATTCGCCCACCGGCGTTTTGATGCAACCACTGCCGACGTAATGTAATTGCTGACCTTGTTTGTCGATGATGCCAAAACCCGTCACGCGCAAACCGGGATCGATACCTAAAATTCGGATTGAGGATTGAGGATTTTGGATTTGGGAGTTTGTCGAAGACATAAGGCACGGCGGGCTTTAGCCCTAAATCCCGAATCCAAAATCCTGAATCCTAGTTTCTGAATTTTCAATCCCAAATCCCAAATCCCAAATCCTATTATTCATCTCCAAACACCGCCGTCGTATAGACCTCTTGCACATCATCCAGATCTTCCAGCGCGTCCAGCAGTTTTTGCATTTTCACCGCATCGTCGCCGGTAAATAAAACTTCGCTGTCCGGCTTCATAATCACTTCGGCGAATTCGGGTTTGTAGCCCGCCGCTTCCAGCGCGTGTTTCACATGCACAAAATCATGCGGGCTGGTGATGACTTCTATGCTGCCATCCTCGTCGTTGACGATGTCTTCCGCGCCCGCGTCCAGCGCGACTTCCATCAGCCCGTTCTCGTCCGTGCCGGGCGCGAATATCATTTGTCCGCAATGCTTGAACATAAACGCCACCGAGCCGTCGGTGCCCAGATTGCCGCCATGTTTGCTGAACGCGTGACGCACATCACCAACCGTGCGCGTTTTGTTGTCGGTCATGCAATCGACCATTACCGCCGCGCCGTTGATGCCGTAACCTTCGTAGCGCAATTCCATATAATCCACGCCGTCCAATTCGCCCGCGCCGCGCTTGATGGCGCGCTCGACGTTGTCCTTGGGCATGTTGTTGGCATACGCTTTATCCATCGCCAAACGCAGACGCGGATTACCCGTTGCATCACTGCCGCCGAGTCGCGCCGCGACGGTAATTTCTTTAATCAAACGCGTAAAAATCTTGCCGCGTTTTGCATCCTGCTTGCCCTTGCGATGCTGGATGTTTGCCCATTTACTGTGACCTGCCATACCGACCTCCGAAAAAACTTGCGCGATGGTATCATTTCCGCCTTGTTAACCCAAGACGCGCAGACCATGAACGAACCGATTTTGCTTGCCAAGAACGATAGCCAAGAAATTTTCCTGTTGCCGCAAATGGCAAATCGCCACGGACTTATCACCGGCGCGACCGGCACGGGCAAGACAGTCACTTTGCAAACACTGGCGGAATCGTTCAGCCGTTTAGGTGTGCCGGTGTTTATGTCGGACATCAAAGGTGATTTGTCCGGGCTGGCAAAAGTTGGCGGCGGCAATGAAAAAGTCACTGCGCGTGTCGCGCAACTCAAACTTGATGAGTATAAAAATCGCGCTTATCCGGTGACCTTCTGGGACGTGTTCGGCGAGCAAGGTCATCCGCTGCGCGCCACGATTTCCGACATGGGACCGCTGATGATTGCGCGCATGTTGAATCTCAACGAGGTGCAGGAAGGCGTGCTGGCATTGGTGTTCAAGATTGCCGATGACAACGGTCTGCTGTTGCTCGACCTGAAAGATTTGCGCGCCATGGTGCAAAGCGTGGGCGACAACGCCGCCGATTTCACCACCGAATACGGCAACATTTCCACCGCCAGCATAGGCGCGATTCAGCGCGGTCTATTGCAAATTGAAATGCAGGGCGGCGAAAAATTATTCGGCGAACCGATGCTGAATATTCAAGACCTGATGCAGACCGACGGTGACGGCGCGGGCATGATTAATATCCTCGCCGCCGACAAGTTGCTGACCTCGCCTAAAGTTTATTCGACCATGCTGTTGTGGCTGCTCTCCGAGCTTTACGAAAATATGCCGGAAGCGGGCGACTTGGACAAACCCAAGCTGGTGTTTTTCTTCGACGAAGCGCATCTATTATTCAACGACGCGCCCGGCGCGCTGCTGGATAAAATCGAACAAGTGGTGCGCCTGATACGCTCCAAAGGTGTGGGCGTTTATTTCATCACGCAAAATCCGGCGGACGTGCCGGACAAAGTTTTAGGCCAGCTCGGCAATCGCGTGCAACATGCTTTGCGCGCCTTTTCACCGCGCGATCAAAAAGCCGTGAAAGCCGCCGCCGAAACCATGCGCGCCAATCCCGCGCTGGATGTGGAAGCCGTCATCACCGAGCTGGGCGTGGGCGAAGCGTTGGTGTCCTGCCTCAACGAAAAAGGTCAGCCGTCCATCGTCGAGCGCGCTTTTATCGTTCCACCGCAAGCGCAAATCGGCCCGATTAGCAGCGACGAGCGCAAGCAAATTTTGCAAGCATCGCTGCTCGCCGGACATTATGAAAATGTCATCGACCGTGAATCGGCTTACGAGTTACTCAAAGGCCGCACCGCTGAAAAACAAGCTGAAGCACCCGCACCCGCAGCTCCGCAAGCCAAACAACCAGAGGCTTCCAGCGGAGGCAGCCTAGGCGGCATGTTGGGCGGTATTTTTGGCGGCAACCCATTGGGTAATTCATCTCGCGCCAGCAACCGTCAAGGTGTGGGCGAAGCGATGGTAAAAAGTGCCGCGCGTTCCATCGGTTCAGCGGTCGGTCGTGAAATTATCAGAGGCGTGTTAGGTTCGATTTTCAAAAAGTAGCGATTCATTTTTAGTAACCCCAAAATATAAATAACCACAGGAGTGAACCATGCGTACCGAAGACCAAAGAGAAAGTGACAATATCGAAGACCGTCGCGGTGACGACGGAGGAGGCGGCGGATTTTCATTGGGCGGCGGACGCAATCTGGGCATAGGCACGATCGTCGTCGCCTTTGTCGCATCCTATTTTCTGGGTGTGAATCCGATGACCATGCTGAGTCTGCTCAGTGGCGGTGGCGCGCCGCAAACCCAATCCGCACCGGCACATCAGCCGCCCGCCAACGACAAAGAAGCGCGCTTTGTGTCCATCGTGCTGGCGGATACCGAAGATGTTTGGCAAGATATTTTCAAAAAAGGCGGCGGGCAATACCGCGACCCGAAGTTAGTGTTATTCACCGGACAAACGCCCACCGCCTGCGGTACCGGGCAAGCTGCGATGGGGCCGTTCTATTGCCCCGGCGATGAAAAAGTTTATATCGACTTGGCGTTCTATCAGGAGTTGCGCGACCGCTTCAAAGCTCCCGGCGATTTCGCGCAAGCTTACGTGATTGCGCATGAGG
>JBAVPP010000061.1:0-2848 GCA_049693175.1 Gallionella sp.
TTTTTTGCCCGTTGTCGAACTCGATTTCCAGCACATTGCCACTGCGATTGCATTCCACATCGCCGCCGCAATCGTCGACCGCTGTTTCGATGCGCGCCAGTGCCGCGTCGGCAAGTTGGTTGAATTCGCTCTCAGTCATTTATAATCCGCCTCTTTGAAATTTTCATGGGTGCAACAATGCCGCTACGTTTGTGCATTATCGTGGTTTTAGTTTTGCTCGCGCAAGGCTGCGGCAGAAAAGGGCCGCTACACATGCCGGGTACGCCGTATCCCGGCCATAAAACCACGCCCGCACCGGCGGCAAAACCAGCGAGCCCGCCCGTGCCGATTTCCGCCATCCCTACCACTCAACCGAATCCCTGATTATGCCTGCTTACTTTAAGTTTCAAGACTCTCAACTTCATGCCGAAGATGTCCCGCTCACCGCCATCGCCGCGCAATTCGGCACGCCGTGTTATGTGTATTCGCGCGCTGCTTTGAGCGACGGCTACCGCCAGTTTAGCGACGCGTTGCAAGGCCGCGAGCATCTCATTTGCTATGCGGTAAAAGCCAATTCCAATCTCGCCATTCTCAATGTATTTGCACGTCTGGGTGCGGGTTTCGATATTGTTTCCGGCGGCGAATTACAGCGTGTGTTGGCGGCGGGTGGCGATGCGCGCAAAGTGGTTTTCTCCGGCGTGGGAAAAACAGCGGATGAAATGCGCATGGCACTCAACGCAAATATTTTGTGCTTCAACGTCGAGTCCGCGCCGGAGTTGGACAGGCTCAATGCGGTTGCGGCTGAAATGGGCAAAATCGCCGCGATTAGCTTGCGCGTCAATCCCGATGTGGATGCGAAAACGCATCCCTATATTTCCACGGGTCTGAAACAAAATAAATTCGGTGTGGCGTACACCGAGGCCATCGCACTGTATCGCAAGGCGCGCGGCTATTCTAATTTGCGCATCACCGGCATGGATTGCCACATCGGTTCGCAGCTCACCGAGACCAGCCCCTTCATCGCGGCGGTGGAAAAAGTTTTAGTGCTGGTGGATGCGTTGGCCGCCGAAGGCATCACGCTGGAACATCTGGATTTGGGCGGCGGTTTGGGTATTTGCTACGACGACGAAACCCCGCCAGCGATTGCCGATTACATCGCCGCGCTGTTAAACGCATTGGCGGGTCGCACGCAAAAACTCATCCTCGAACCGGGTCGTGTGTTGGTCGGCAATGCGGGCGTGCTGTTGACGCAAGTGGAATTCATCAAGCACGGCGAGGAAAAAAATTTCGCCATCGTCGATGCCGCCATGAATGATTTGATGCGTCCCGCTTTGTACGATGCGTATCACCACATTGTGCAGGTGACGCAAGAAAACCACGCCACTCAAAACTTCGACGTGGTTGGTCCGATTTGCGAGACGGGCGACTTCATCGGCCGCAATCGCAGCCTTGCCATCGCCCCGCAATCGTTGCTGGCAGTGATCTCTGCCGGTGCATATGGCATGAGCATGAGCTCCAACTACAACACCCGCCCTCGCGCCGCTGAGGTGATGGTGGACGGTAGTAATGTGCATCTGGTGCGTGAGCGCGAAACCATAGAACATTTACTGGCAGGGGAAAAAACACTACCGTAAATTGTTTGCACTCCGCAAATGTCGCCGAGCCTTGATTTTCACGGCTTGAAAATATAGGTTGTGGCGCATCCGGTGTTTTGCTAGAATCGCGCCCTCGAATTTTTGGTAGAAGGTTTTTGTTCATGACAACAGTACGTGTAAAAGAGAATGAGCCGTTTGAAGTTGCGATGCGTCGTTTCAAGCGTTCCGTGGAAAAGACTGGTCTGTTGACCGATTTGCGCGCACGCGAATTTTACGAAAAGCCAACTGCTGAGCGTAAACGCAAACTGGCTGCCGCCGTGAAGCGTCACTACAAACGCATCATGGGTCAAACTCTGCCCCCCAAGCTGTACTAAGTCTCGTCTGCTTACGCAGCACGATGCAACGATGACGCTTAAGCAACAAATCACCGACGATATGAAAGCCGCCATGCGCGCCAAGGAAACGGCGCGATTGGGGGCTATTCGTCTTTTGCTCGCGGCGATGAAACAACGCGAAGTGGACGAGCGTATCGAATTGTCGGATACGGATGTGATTGCCATCATCGAAAAAATGAATAAGCAGCGGCGCGATTCCATCAGCCAATACGAAGCGGCAGGCCGCACGGATTTGGCGGACGTGGAAAAGTTCGAGATGAGCGTGCTGGCAACTTATATGCCGCAACAACTTTCGGAAGCCGAAGTCACTAAAGCGATAGCCGCTGCGATTGCCGCGACTGGCGCAGCCGGGCCGCAAGACATGGGCAAGGTGATGGGCGTGGTCAAACCTCAGTTGGCGGGTCGTGCCGATATGGGCAAAGTTTCCGCATTGATTAAAGCGCAGCTCACCAAGTAGTTTCCTCTAACATAGGCGTTCCACTCGCTAGAAAAAATAGGGCGGACGACTGTGATTCCAAAAATTTTCATCCAAGATTTGCTTAATCGCGTCGATATTGTCGATGTGATCGAACGCTATGTGCCGCTCAAAAAAGCCGGTGCGAATTACGCCGCGTGTTGCCCGTTTCATAACGAAAAATCCCCGTCATTCACGGTCAGTCAAAGCAAGCAGTTTTATCATTGTTTCGGCTGCGGCGCGCATGGCACGGCCATTGGTTTTGTCATGGAATTCGCGGGGCTGGGCTATGTCGATGCCATCGAAGAATTGGCGCGCAATGTCGGTTTGGATGTGCCGCATGAACGCAATAACAGCGGCGAATTCACGCAAAAAGTCGCACCCGATTTATATGAAGTGATGCAGACCGCGACGCGCTATTACCG